>CAMHRJ010000007.1 GCA_946187475.1 uncultured Clostridia bacterium
GTGGAAAACAACTTTTCGCAAAGAACGAGAAACAATCAAGAAGCCTGCAAACCATTGATATTACAACAAAAATCGCCTGTCTTTCCGAAGAAAAACAGACGATTTTGCGCTCACGCTTTCTTTGGCGCGAAGGCATTCACAGCCCAGCAAAGAAGCGCGGTGATGACCATGTCCGGCAGGGTGTTGCCCACCGGGAGATCCACCCGCATCAGCAGCCGGTAGAGCACGAAGCCGATCACCCAGAGGATCAGATTACGCAGGCTCACGACCTTCTCCGTGTCGTCCCGGTGCAGGAAGAAGAAGTCCGCAATCTGGATGGCCACCATGGGCGCGAAGACCGAGCCGATCAGATAGAGGAAGTCCGTGATGTCGTCCATGGGGAAGACGATGGCCCCGACGGTGCCCAGAACCGCAGCCGCCACGGCGATCCACTTGCCGGAGGCCTTCGGGAACACCGTCTCGGCAGAAATGCCCGCGCTGTAGGCGTCCAGGAACGTGGTCGTGACCGTGGAAAAGACGATGATCAGAAGTCCCGCGACACCGAGGCCTGCCCGCACCATCACCAGAGCGATATCATATTCGCCGGTGAAGATCGCCGCGCCCATGCCGATCAGATACATCCAGCAGCTCACGAGGCCGTAGACCACAGCGCTCACGGCGGCGGCCTTTTTCGGCTCCTTCGCCTCTCTGGTATAATCGCTGATCAGCGGCAGCCAGCTCAGTGGCATGGCCACCGAGAGCTCCACCGCCGCGCCGAAGCTCATGCTCTCTCCGGAGGGCACTGCGCCGCCGCGGAACACCACCACGCTCAGCACGATGGTCAGCAGAAACAGCGCCGCCATGCTCACGGTGTTCACCTTGCCGAGGTTCTGGATGCCGATCAGGATCCAGAGGATAATCAGCGCCCCGATCACCAGGCACCAGACCCAGCGGCCCACACCGAAGATGGTGTCGGCGGCCAGAGCCCCGTCGTAGATCATAATGCCCGTCCAGCCCACCAGCTGGAGAATGTTCAGCACCGCGAAGAGCAGCGCGCCCTTCTGGCCGAAAGAGAGCTTCGCGGTTTCCATGGCGCTGCGCCGAAGGACGCCGCCCATATGGCCCGCCAGATACAGCAGCACGCAGCCGATCAGATGTCCCAGCAGGATCGCCGCGACGCCCTTTCCGAAGCCCAGCGGCGCCAGATAGGTGCCTGTGACGATCTCCGCGATGGAGACGCCGGCGCCGAACCAGATCAAGCCGTTTTCAAACAAAGAGGTGCGTTTTTCCATGTCACTGCGCCTCCTTTGCAAACTCGCCCCGGAGGTCGAAGGCATGGTTCAAGGGGCCGCTTCCCTGCCCCAGATCCAGCATGGCGGCCAGCGCGCCGGAGATGTATTCCTTACTGCGGCGCACAGCGTCCGGCAGTTCGAAGCCCTTTGCCAGATTGGCCGCAATGGCGCTGGAGAGGGTGCATCCGGTGCCGTGGGTATTGGGATTATCGATGCGGCGGCCCTCAAACCAGGTGAAGGTCTCGCCGTCGTAGAGCAGGTCGTTGGCGTCGTTGACCCGGTGCCCGCCCTTCAGCAGCACGGCGCAGCCGTAGGCGTCGTGGATCTGCTTTGCCGCGGCGCGCATCTCCTCCGCGTTGGTGATCGACATATCCGCGAGGATCTCCGCCTCCGGGATGTTCGGCGTCACCACGTCGGCCAGGGGCAGCAGCTCGGTTTTCAGCGTCTGCAGCGCCTCCTCCTGCAGCAGACGCGCGCCGCTGGTGGCCACCATGACGGGGTCCACCACGATGTTCTTCGCCTCGTACTGCCGGAGCTTTTGCGCAATGACTCGGATCAAAGCCGACGACGATACCATCCCGGTTTTGACCGCGTCGGGACGGATGTCCTCAAACACCGCGTCCAGCTCGTCTGCCAGAAACGCCGGGGTGGCCTCCATGACGCTGCGAACGCCTGTGGTGTTCTGCGCGGTGAGCGCGGTGACCGCGCTCATGGCGAACACGCCGTTCATGGTCATGGTTTTCAGGTCGGCCTGAATCCCGGCGCCTCCGCTGGAATCGCTTCCAGCGATGGATAATGCTGTTCTCATGCTGTTTTCTCCTTTCCTGAGACGCATTAACTTTTGTTACGCGACAGAAGGTGGTGCCCCCGATCTGCCGCGGAATCGCCGCATTTAATACGCGGCGGTTGATTCAGTTTTCAGGGAACATCCAGCGCGTCCGCAGCTGTCTGCAGCGCTGCTCGATGTCCGGGGCGGAGAAAATCGCGCTCACCAGCGCCACGCCGTCGAGCCCCAGTCCCTCAAGCGTGTCCAGATTCCCCGGGGTGATGCCGCCGATGCCGGTGACGGGGATGTCCACCGCCGCGGTGATGGCGCGGGCCATCTCATGGGTGATGGGCAGGGCGTCCTTTTTCGTGTCCGTGACGAAAAACGCCCCGGTGCCCAGATAGTCCGCCCCCATCTCCTGGGCCAGCAGGGCCTGCTCCACGGTCTTGGCCGTGACGCCGATAATCTTATCGGGTCCCAGAAGGTCGCGGACGTCCTTCGCCTGCATGTCGCTCTGGCCCACGTGGACGCCGTCGGCGTCAGAGAGGCGAGCGATCTCCACACTGTCGTTGATGATCAGCGGCACGCCATAGCGCTGGCAGAGGGTTTTCAGTTCCCTCGCCTCCGCGAGAAAGGCGTCGAAATCCAGATGCTTTTCCCGCAGCTGCACGCAGGTGACGCCGCCCCGCAGAGCGCACTCCACCTGCTCATAGAGGGTCTGCTCCCCCACCCAGGCGCGATCCGTGACGGCATACAGCCGCATCCACTCCGGTTTGCAATTGCTCATGCTTCCTGTCTCCATTTTCTGAAAGTCTCCGGCGTCAGATTGCACATGGCGTCGATGAGCCGGGTGCGAAAGCTGGCGTTCCCCTCTCCGGTCCGCAGCCGCCTTTGGGCGATCTCGGCGCAGACGCTCATGGTCTCCGCCGCCGCGGCCGCCGCCAGAAGCGGACGATCCGGGTTCGCGGCCAGAAAGGCGCCGGTGAGGGCGCTGAGCATACAGCCCGCCCCCGTCACAAGGCAGAGCATGTCGCTGCCGCCCTGTACCCGAAGGACCTGCTCCCCATCGGTAACCAGATCCGTCTCCCCGGTCTGCAAAACCACAGCGCCGGTCTGTTTCGCCAGAAGGCGGGCGTTTTCTCCGTCGCCCTCCGGAAGGTCGGCAGTGTCCACCCCGCGCTCCCCGGTCTCTCCGGTGCGCAGGGCACGGATCTCACTCCGGTTGCCGCGAATGACCGTAGGCTCTGCTTCCCGAAGCAGCAGCCCCGCCGTTTCCCGGCGAAAACCGGAGGCTCCGACCCCCACGGGATCCAGCACAATGGGCTTGTCCGCTGCAGAGGCGGCCTTCCCGGCAAGTAGCATGGCCTCTTTTCTGGAAGTGCTGAGGGTGCCGAGATTCAGCACCACGGCGTCCGCCATGGCTGCGATCTGCGCGGTCTCCTCCGGAGCGTCCGCCATGATGGGTGATGCGCCTGCTGCCAGCAGCAGATTGGCGCAGTCGTTTGCGGTGACGTAATTTGTGATCGTATGGACCATCGGGCGCAGCCGCCGGACGTTTGATAGGTATTCAGAAGACATGGGAAGCTCCTTTTTTCAGGCGTCAGGCGTCCAGCCTCGCCTGCATTTTGCTGAGGGTGCCTCCGGACTGCAGCGCCGCGATGACGAGGCCCGCGATGATGCTGCCGCCGGTAGTGGAGATCAGAAACGGGATGATATATGCATAGAAGGCCACGGCGGCCGCGTCCACGTTCATGAACAGGGTGGCGATGGGGTAGGCGCAGAGGCCGCCCAGCACGCCGGTGCCGAAGATCTCCGCAAGCAGCGTCACGGGCAAAGCGGCGGACTTGCCCTTCATGGCCTTGTAGGCGAGACCGCAGAGCAGCGCGCCGATCATGCTGCCAGGGAAGGCCATGAGGCTGCCGAGGCCCAGCAGATTTCTCAGAAGGCTGGCTGCGAAGGCCACGCCCACGCCCCATGCGGGGCCCAGGAACACGGCGCAGAGGATGTTCACGATATGCTGCACCGGGGCGCAGCGGCTGCCGAAGACCGGGAAGGAAAGCAGGCTTCCCACCACGGCGACGGCGGTAAAGACGGCGGCAAGCGCCAGCTTGCGGGTGTTGGTTTTTTTCATGGTAATTCTCCTTTGAATGATGAAACGGCTGTTTGTCGTTTCCGATTTTCGGTCGAGGCTCACTGGCCTCCTCTCACGCCGGAACACGGCTTCCCTCGCTGTTTTTCAGACCTGAGGCGCTCCCCTCCTGCCTGCCGCTGTGCGGAAACTGCCGTTCCCTCCCTTCAAAATGAGAATGAAAAAACCGAAGCACCCTGATCGGACGCTTCGGTAAAAAATCGAATCCCTACGTTGGCATGATCCAAATCAGGTCAGTGGGTCGAAGGTGATCCTTCCTCTCAGCTCCAACGAGCTCCCCATCGATCACTATGCGGTTTTCGGCATCATTATAGTATAGATCCCAGTATATTGCAAGATAAAATCCACACCATACTCGAGTTTCTTGCTCGTAAAGAAAAACCGCCTGTCTCTCCGAAGAAAAACAGACGGTTTCGGCAGGGGAAGAGTGCTTCCCTTTCGTTTTGATGCACATCATTTCCCGTCAGGCCCATTCAGTTCAAGACCATACCGTCATTCTGCAGACGCGTCAGCCGGACACCAGATTCACCGTCCTGCCTTCAAAGAAGCCTCGGATATCCAGATACGATACATTCTCACCTATGATTTGATAGCTTTTAACTCGATCTCGAAAGATATCATGCTCATGTATGGGCTCAACATTTTTTGTGATCTGGTTTAGGATCTCTATCCCCTTGCGATTCCATACCAAAGCGCCGACGTAGTCCTCTTGCGTCATGCCAAGATCTCTTAATTTACAGAATCCCCAATTTTTAAGGAGGTTTTTCTATGGAACAACACACAAAATACTTGAATTACGATGTTTCCGGGAGCGATCGGAAACTGCTGGTTCACACGATCGCGGCACACACACATATACCTTTCAGCTATATGGGAGCACCTTCTTTTTCGTATGAGGTAGGGCCTTACCGGATAGACAGCAAAGGGGTGGTGTATGCAGACGACTCTGTGGAGCCAACTACGTTAACACAGTTGTAGCAAGCGCTGGAAGAGCATCAGTTCTTTGCGTTAGACGCAAAACTGGAATGCGATCAACCGGAAGAGGCCGCCGGAGTCAGTATTTCCCTTCCTGTTTCTCTGTTTTCGCAGCAGAACCTCGAAAATCTGCAGAATCTGCTGATTTCCAAGGGAGATCTGATCCGAAAGGCCCTGGAGGTCGACGCTCTGCCTGTTGAGGTTCAGGAGAATCAAATCTTATTCCCCTGGTTCGATCGTCAGCTGTCCGAGGAGGAAACGAAGGCATACACACACTTTGTTGCATCCCTGTGTGCCCTTGCCCGGAATCAGCACAAGATTGCATGCAAGCAGAAGCCTACAGTGAATGAGAAATATACATTCCGCTGCTTTCTGCTACGGCTGGGTTTCATTGGTCCTGAGTACAAGGATGAGAGAAAGATCCTGCTCCGCAATCTTTCCGGCTCTTCTGCTTACAAGCAGGATCTCGTCAACGCATCCGATTTGTTCGACAGCAAGTTGATTCCCCAGACTTAAAAATTTAACAGTCACAGAAACGAAAAGAGGGCGGATTCCGCGCAAAAAATAGCGTGAAATCCGCCCTTAAATATCCTCAATAATAGGGGGTCGGAGGTTCAAGTCCTGTCGATTGGTTTAAATATCTTTTTGTTTTATCCTAAAAATGAGGCCCAAAAAGAGCCCGCAAACCGTTGAAAAATAAAGAAATCTGACCGAAATATCCATTTCGGTCAGACAATGTGGTCCGAATGTTCATAACGTACTTGATAAAAACAATTCCGGCGGTCAGCACACATTTTCCAAACTTTTTCTCAGCACATTCGTTTTTTCTTGCAGGGAGCTGGTCTGCTGCGCTTTGAAGAAGAATGCAGGCGGCCGGCTGTGCACCGGGCCAACAGATCAGTTGAACGCAAGGGCTTGATATACTGCCATATTTCGGTTAGAATGCAGGTAACCAAGAAAAATGAAGGATTCGGAGGGATTTGTCATGCTTAAAATCAACATTCAGGGACACGCGGAATGTACGGTCAACGACCGGAACACAGCCGCCAGTGTCGGGTCCGGCGATTTGCATGTCTTTTCGACGCCCTACATGATCGCCCTGATGGAAGAGGCCGCGCAGAGCTCGGTCGCGCCGGAACTGGAAGAGGGGCAGAGCACGGTCGGCACCGGGCTCTCCGTCAGCCATGAGGCCGCGACCCCCGTGGGGATGAAGGTCTGGGCGGAGAGCCGGCTCACCGCGATCGACGGCCGCAAGCTCACCTTCGAGGTCCGCGCCTTTGACGAATGCGGCCTGATCGGCCAGGGAACCCACGAGCGCGTGATCATCAAGAGGCAGCGCTTCCTGGAAAAAACCGAAGCAAAGAAGGGCTGCGGGGCGCTCCGTCTGCGCTCTGCAGGAAAGGAGGGAACGCGCGATGCCCGTGCATTACCTGGAAACGGGTTCTGTGGATCCTTGCTATAATCTCGCGCTGGAACAGTATGTTCTGGAACACTTCCGCGAGGGCGACTGGCTGCTGCTCTGGCAGAATGCCAACACCGTCGTCATCGGGCTGAACCAGAACACGGCAGAGGAGATCAACGCCGCCTTCGTAGAAAAACACGGCGTCACCGTGGTGCGGCGAATGACGGGCGGCGGCGCGGTATACCACGATCTCGGAAACCTCAATTACTCCTTTATCTGCGACGTGGGGAACGCGGAGGAGCTCACGATCCGGCGCTTTACCGACCCGGTCTGCCGGGCGCTGGCCGCCATGGGCGTGGACGCGGAGACCAGCGGAAGAAACGACATTCTCGTCGGCGGGAAAAAGGTCTCCGGTGTGGCGCAGCGGATCACGAACGGCAGGATCCTCCACCACGGCACGCTGCTCTTCGATTCCGACCCGGCCATGATTGAGGGCGCGCTGAAAGCGGACCCGGCAAAGTTCCGCTCCAAAAGCGCCAAATCGGTTCGCTCCCGCGTGGGGAACATCCGGGACTATCTCCCCGCGGACGCAGACCTCGCGCAGTTTCGGGAGCGGCTGCTCCGGGAGCTCACGCAGGACGGTATGCTCCGTGAGACGCTCACTGACGAGGAGTTGGCGGCCGTGCGGAAGCTGGCGGAGGAGAAGTACCGCAGCTGGGAGTGGACCTACGGGCGCAGCCCGGACTTTGAGATGAAAAACCGGCGGCGCTTTCCGGGCGGCACCCTGGAAGTGCGGATGAACACGCACGAGGGGCGCATCCAGGAGATCGCCTTTTACGGGGACTACATGGCAGCGGCGCCGAACACCGCCCTGTGCGAGGCGCTGCGGGACGTCCCGCTGACACGGCAGGCCCTGGCGGAGACGCTGGCGGGCTTTGATATCGGCGCGCTCTTCGGCGCGATCACGGCGAAAGAGATCACGGAAACAATACTGGGCTGAGGGGTGGAATATGGACATTTCAAAAATGACAGCGCTCTGGGCGGACTACGTCTTTGAGGGCAAGATGAGCCCCGAGGTCCGGGCTCCTATCGCCGAATCCTGGCGCAGATGCCGGGCGGCGGGGCTCAACCCCTCCGGGGGCGAGGGGCGGCATATCGACGCAAACGTGCTCGAGAGCGCACGGACGGCAAACAAGCTTTTTCTGGAGATTGCCATCCCCGTCATGCGGCAGGTTTTTGACATCATCCGCGCTTCCGGCTTTCTCGTCGTGCTGACCGACAGCGCGGGCTATCTGCTGGAGATGATGGGGGACGAGGAGATCGTCTCCCGCTCGCAGGACATGCGCTTCATGCCGGGCGCCATGTGGAGCAATCTGGAGGTTGGCACCAACGCCATCAGCGTGGCGCTGGACTATGACATCCCGATCCAGATGGTGGGGCCGGAGCACTACTGCGTCACGCACCACGGCTGGACCTGCTCCGCCGCGCCCATCCATGGGCCGAACGGCGAAATCGTGGGCTGCATCAACATCTCCGGAGATATTGGCAAGGCGCACCCGCACACGCTCGGCATGGTACAGGCGGCGGCCATCGGCATCGAGGGGCAGATCCGCCAGGCCTACAACGCTCAGATGATGAACGCGGCGCTGGAGAGCAGCCGGGACGGCATCCTGTTCCTGGACCAGAATCGCGAGCCCTTCTGGATGAACAGCGCAGCGGAGAAACTGCTGAAGACCGACCTTGCGGGACTGCGCCGCATAGGACTGGAGGGCATCGTCAAGAGCGTCGGCCTGGAAAACAAAAACTGGAAAAGCGGCGAACCCTTCGTCTCTGACAACATGGCCCTGCATATCGGTGATGAGACCATCTACTGCAGCATCGTTGTCACCCCGCTGACGGAATATGAACGGGCCTACAGCGTCACGCTTCGCCCGCAGACCCAGCTGATCAGCTCAGTCAACAAGCTCTCCGGTAACCGCGCCGTTTTCACCTTCCGCAGCATTCTCACCGAAAACGACAGCATGAAAAAGACCCTGGCCCTGGCGGCAAAGTTTGCCCGCTATGAGGGCAATATCCTGATCCAGGGCGAGAGCGGGAGCGGCAAGGAGGTGCTGGCCCAGGCGATCCACAACGCAAGCCGGAACGCCGACGGGCCCTTTGTCGTGGTCAACTGCGCGTCCATTCCGCGCGAGCTTTTCGAAATGGAGCTCTTCGGCTATGAGGCCAGCGCCTTCCCCGGCAGAGCCGCGGAGGGCAAGCCCGGCCGCTTTGAGCTGGCAGACAACGGCACGCTGTTTCTCGACGAGGTCTCCAACATGCCGCTGGAGATGCAGCAGAAGCTCCTGCGGGCGGTGGAAACCCACAGCATCCAGCGCCTCGGCAGCACGCAGCCCATCCAGCTCGACATCCGCATCATCGCCTCCACCAGCCAGCAGCTGAGTCGACTTGTCGAGCGGGACAGCTTTCGCAGGGACATGTATTTCCGCCTGAGCAGTCTCAAGCTGGACATCCCGCCCCTGCGGGAGCGGCCGGAGGATCTTGCGCTCTATGCCGAGTATTTTCTGCGCGGGCTGAACGAGAGCAGCTCCGACACCCCGAAGAGCATGACGCCGGAATTTCTGGAGGGACTGCGCGCCTATGACTGGCCGGGCAATGTGCGCGAGCTGCAAAACAGCATTGCCCGTGCCTATTACAGCAGCGCGGGCAGCACGCTGACAAGCGAGAACCTTGTCCTGTCACTGGAGCGGCGAGAGCCGGAGGCCCCAGCCGACGCGACCCTCCTGTCCAATGCGGGGGAGGGGGGGATCATCGCCGCGCTGACCATCTGCAACGGGGATGTGGACGCCGCCGCCGAGCGCCTCGGCATCAGCCGCGCCACGCTCTACCGCCGCATGAAGAAGTACGGCATCATCCCGCGCCTGATCAAGCAGAAGCCCTGAGCGGGCGCTTATGCAGGATGCCCACAGCGGCAAAAGGGCACGGTGGCGCAGCCTGTCGCGGGACAGGCCGGTAAGCGCCCTGTCCCGGTGGAAGGATCATCCGGCAAACGGCACATAGAGACATGAGAAAAACGCCCCGAAAGTCGGAGCGTTTTTCTCATTTTTGCATGGATGGTGAGACGAAATGAGACGCGTGAGATTTTGTCTCAAAATTGGGAATGATTGAGAGCCACACTTTGGGCGTTGTTTAACAAATCCTTAAATAATGTCCAAAAGAAACTCCAAAAAATGACTGTATCGTAGAAAATGACCAAACAGCCCATTTCTGCATTGAGAATCTTGCGAGATAATTGTATACTATTCACAGAGGACAAAGGCTTTTGTCCCACGGAAAAGCGGCCGGCGCGATCTGCTCCGCCGCCGCGTATTACGATAGGAGGTTTTCAAATGGCAGTAAGCAGAGAACAGATGAAAGACATCTATACCCGCATGTGCCGCATCCGTGCTTTCGAGACGGCAGCCAAGGATCTGTTCGCCGAGGGCAAGATCTACGGCTTTGCCCACCTGTATCTGGGTGAGGAAGCGATCGCTCCGGCGGTGTGCGAGTGCCTGCGGGATGATGACTTCATCACGTCTACCCACCGTGGCCACGGCCACATCATCGCCAAGGGCGGCGATCTGAATCTCATGATGGCCGAGCTCTTCGGCCGCTACACCGGCTACTGCAAGGGCAAGGGCGGCTCGATGCACATTGCGGATAGAAACCTGGGCATCCTGGGCGCCAACGGCATCGTGGGCGCGGGCCACAACATCGCGGTCGGCGCGGGCCTGTCCGCCAAGATCCGCGGCACCGATCAGGTCTGTGCCTGCTTCTTCGGCGACGGCTCCACCAACCAGGGCACTTTCCATGAGGCGCTGAACATGGCCTCGATCTGGAAGCTCCCCATTATCTTCGTCTGCGAGAACAACCACTACGGCATTTCCATGAGCCAGGATCGCCACCAGGCCATCAAGGACATCGCCGATCGCGGCGCGGCCTACAACATACCCGGCGTCGCCGTTGACGGCAACGATCCCATCGCGGTGTTTGAGGCGGCCGAGGAAGCCGTCGCCAGAGCCAGAGCCGGCAAGGGCCCCACGCTCATCGAGTGCAAGACCTACCGTCAGCGCGGCCACTTCGAAGGCGACCCCGCCACCTACAAGCCCAAAGAGGAGCAGGCCGCATGGATAGCCAAGGACCCGATGCCACGCTTCGAGAAGTACCTCGAGGAGAACGGCGTCATGACCGCCGAGGAGATCAAGGGCGTGAAGGACGCTGTCGACAAGCAGATTGCCGAAGCGATCGCCTTTGCGGATGCTCAGCCCTTCGCCCCGGAGGAGAGCGCCGTCGTGGATGTATATTCTGATATTGTTGCGGAGGTGCGTGAGAGATGAGTAAGATGATGACTTACGGCGAAGCGATCCGCGAGGCCATGTCCATCCGGATGCGCGAGAATCCCGGTGTGCTCCTGTTCGGTGAAGACGTCGGCGCCTTCGGCGGCTGCTTTGGCGTCAGCGCCGGCATGATTGACGAGTTCGGCCCCGAGCGCGTCCGCGACACCCCGATTTCCGAGGGCGCCATCATCGGCGCGGCGGTGGGCAGCGCAGCCACCGGCCTCAGACCCATTGCCGAGCTCATGTTCAACGACTTCCTGACGGTCGCCATGGACCAGCTGGTCAACCAGGCGGCCAAGATGCGCTTCATGTTCGGCGGCAACATCTCCCTGCCCATGGTGGTGCGTCTGCCCGCAGGCGCCGGCACCGGCGGCGCCGCCCAGCACTGCCAGAGCCTTGAAGCGTGGCTGACCCACGTCCCCGGCCTGAAGGTCGTGTACCCCAGCAACGCACAGGACGCCCTGGGTCTGCTGCTGAGCTCCATTGACGACGACAACCCCGTTATGTTCTTCGAGAACAAGTGCCTCTACGCCACCAAGAGCGAGGTCGACAACTTCGATCCCATCCCCCTCGGCAAGGGCCGCATCGCCCTCGAGGGTGAGGATCTGACCATCATCACCTACGGCCGCCAGGTCTACACCGCCCTCGACGCCGCCAAGAAGCTGGCCGCCGAAGGCATCAAGGCGGAGGTCATCGACATCCGCAGCCTCTTCCCGCTGGATAAGGACATGATCCGCGAGAGCCTGGAGAAGACCCACAAGGCCATCGTCATCACCGAGGAGACCAAGCGCGGCGGCTACGGCGGCGAGATTTCCGCCACCATCGCCGAGGAGATGTTCGACCTGCTCGACGCTCCCGTCGCAAGAATCGGCTCTCTCGACACCCCTGTCCCCTTCGCCCCCAACCTTGAGGCGTACTACATGCCCAACGACGTGGACATCGTGGTTGCCGCGAAGAAGATGTTCTAATTCATTTCCCGCCCTCCGGATTCCTGCCGAAGCAAAGGACACCCACAAACTGTGCTGCGGCTTTCTGCCGCAGCACAGCTTGTAAAGAGCGCGTAAGCACAAGCAAGGAGGAATGATCATGGCGTCCATAGGCATTATTGCAAATCCCCAGTCCGGAAAGGATATCCGGAGACTTGTGTCCTATGCCACCACCATTGACAACAACGAGAAGGTCAATATCTGCAAGCGCATCACCCTTGCCGCCTACGGCCTGGGCATCGAAAAGGCCGTGTATATGCCGGATACCTTCACCATGGGCTACAGCGTACAGTATCAGCTGGAGGACGACAAAATGCCCTGCTGTGAGATCGAGGTGCTCGACTTCCTCTTTGACGCCTCCATGATCGACACCATTGAGGCGGCCCGGCTCATGGAGGAGCGCGGTGTCGGCTGCGTGGTCGTGCTCGGCGGCGACGGTACCTCCCGCGCGGCTGCAAAGTCTCTGAAGAAGACCCCGATGCTGTCCATCTCCACTGGCACCAACAACGTCTACCCCCAGATGATGGAGGGCACGGTCGCCGGCATGGCCGCCGCGGCCACCGCCCTGATGGACGACCCCTATGACGTCTGCATCCACGACAAGCGCATCCAGGTCTTCGTCAACGGCGTATACCGCGACATGGCCCTGATCGACGCGGTGATCTCGGACGACGAGTTTGCGGGCGCCAAGGCCATTTGGGATCCGAAGAAGATGAAACACATCATCGTCTCCCGCTGCCATCCGGCGTCCATCGGCTTTTCCGCCGTGCCCGGCGCCTACCACATTGTGGAGGACAGCGATCCCTTCGGCTATGCCGTGGCCCTGGGGGAGGAGGGCATCCCGGTCAAGGCACCCATCGCAGCCGGCATCCTCACGCCCATGTTTATCAAGGACAAGCGCCAGCTTGCCCTGGGTGAAAAGTACACGGTCGTTGCGGACAAGCCCTGCATGATCGCCCTTGACGGCGAGCGCGAGGTCAAGCTCTTCGCGGGAGATCAGGCGGACTTCATTGTCACGGACGACGGCCCGTGGCGCGTCCTGCCGCGCAAAGCGCTGTCGAAGGCACAGAAACTCGGCTGGTTCAGGGCGTAAGCCCTTTTTCGATATAACACACTTCAATGATAATATACAAGGAGGATTGTTATGGCTAAAGTAGTCGTAATGCCCAAGCTGGGTCTGACCATGACGGAGGGCACCGTCAGCAAGTGGCTGAAAAAGGTCGGAGACGAGATCAAGTCCGGCGAGCCGTTCTTCGAGGTGGAGACCGACAAGCTCACCAACACCATCGAGGCCAACACCGACGGTGTGGTGCGCCACTTCTTTGTGGAAGAGGGCACGACGGTCCCCGTGCTGGACAAGGTCGCCATCATTGCCGCTGCGGATGAGGATATCAGCGCCCTGCTGGGCGGCGCCCCCGCTGCCGCCGCCGCGCCTGAAGCCCCTGCCGCCGCCGCTCCCGCCGCTTCTGCGGCTCCGGTCAGAGCGCCGGGCGAGCGCGTCGTTGCCGCTCCCGCCGCCAAGAAGCTGGCCAAGGAGCTGGGTATCGACTTGGCCCTGGTCCCCGGCACCGGCCCCAACGGCCGCATCACCCTGGACGATGTGAAGAACTGGAAGCCTGCCCCCGCCGCCCCCGCAGCTCCCGCTGCGGAGGAAGCTCCGAAGACCAAAGCCTCGCCGCTGGCGGCGGCGGTTGCCAAGGACCTGGGAATCGATCTGGATAAGATCGGCGCGAAGGACCGGGTCCTTGCCGAAGACATTCTCCGCTACCTGGAGAGCACCCGCGAGAAGGCACCCGAGGAAGCCCCGCGGGAAGAAGTCGTCCCGATGAACGGCATGCGCAAGGCCATTGCCAAGAACATGCTCAACTCCCACATGACCAGCCCCACCGTCACGGCCAACCTCTCTGTGGACATGAGCGCCATGAAGGCTTACCGGGAGCAGCTCAAGGCCAAGGAGATCAAGGTCAGCTACACCGACCTGCTGGTGAAGTTCATCGCCAAGGCGCTGACGGAGTTCCCGCTCCTCAACTGCTCGGTGGAGGACAACAAGATCGTCTACAAGCACTATGTGAACATGGGCGTCGCGGTCGCCCTGGATAACGGCCTTGTGGTGCCGAACGTCCCCGACGCAGACAAGAAGAGCCTGACCGAGATCTCCAAGGAGATCAAGGAGCTGGCAAAGCTGGCCCGCGAGGGCGGCCTGCCCATGGAGAAGCTCCGGGGCGGCACCTTCACCATCACGAATCTCGGCATGTACGGAATCGAGAGCTTCACGCCCATCATCAACCAGCCCGAAGTGGCCATCCTCGGCGTCACCACAATGGAGGACCGCGCGGTGGTCCGCGGCGGTGAGATTGTCATCCGCCCGATGATGACGCTGAGCCTGACCTTTGACCACCGTGTGGTGGACGGTTCCGTGGCGGCGGAATTCCTGCAGAGAGTCAAGGCCCTGCTGGAGAATCCCGCGCTGATGCTTGCGTAAGGGAGGAGAAAAACAATGGCAAAAGTAGTCGTAATGCCGAAACTCGGCCTGACCATGACCGAGGGCACCGTCAGCAAATGGCTCAAGAAGGTCGGCGATCCGGTCAAGTCCGGCGAGCCCTTCTTTGAAGTAGAGACCGACAAGCTCACCAACACCATCGAGGCCAACGCCGAGGGTGTCCTGCGCCACATTTTCGTGGAGGAGGGCGTGACCGTCCCCGTGCTGGACAAGGTTGCGATCATTGCCGCGGCGGATGAGGACATCAGCGGTCTTGTCAGCGCGGCCCCCGCCGCCGCTGCGGCTCCTGCCGCCGCTGCCGCGGCAGCTCCTGCGGGAGAGGCCAACAGCGTCCTGGTCATCGGCGGCGGCCCCGGCGGCTATGTGGCTGCCATCCGCGCCGCGCAGCTGGGCGGCAAGGTCACCATCATCGAGCGGGACTCCTTCGGCGGCACCTGCCTCAACCGCGGCTGCATGCCCACCAAGGCCATGCTCCACACCTCCGAGATCTATGAGGCCGCCACAAGCAGCGCTGGCATCGGCATCATTGGCAAGGACGTGGCAGTGGACTGGGAGAAGGTCCAGGGCTTCCGCGCCGGCGTCGTGGAGAAGCTCACCTCCGGCGTCAAGGCCCTGCTGCGGCTCAACAAGGTCACCTCCGTCACGGGCGAGGCCGTCTTCACCGGCCCCAAGACCGTCAAGGTGGGCGACAAGGAATACAGCGCCGAGAAGGTCATCATCTGCTCCGGCTCCTATCCCATCATTCCGGGCATCCCCGGCCTGAAGGGGAGCAAGGCCACCATCGACTCCACCGCCTGCCTGTCCCTGGACCACATTCCCGAGAGCATGGTGGTCATCGGCGGCGGCGTCATCGGCCTGGAGCTGGGCAGCGTCTACCGCCGCTATGGCTCCAGGGTCACCGTGGTCGAGATGCAGCCGCGGGTGCTGCCCCTGATGGACGGGGAGCTGACCATGCTTTGTGAGGCCAAGCTCCGGGGCGAGGGTCTGGAGATCCTCACCTCCACCTCCGTCGTTTCCGTGGAGGATACCGGCAAGGGCGCGAAGGTCAAGGTCAAGGGCCCCGACGGGGAGAAGGTCCTGGATGCCGAGAAGATCCTGGTGGCCGTCGGCCGCGGCCCCAACACCAAAGACCTCGGCCTGGACAAGGCGGGCATCACGGTCAAGGACGGCTTCATCCAGACCAACGAGAAGCAGGAGACCAATGTCCCCGGCGTCTACGCCGTGGGCGACTGCACCGGCAAACTCATGCTTGCCCATGCGGCCATGGCCATGGGCGAGGTGGCGGCGGAGAACGCCATGGGCGGCGACCGCATCTTCAAGCCGGAGATGAGCCCCTCCTGCGCCTATGTCGGACCGGAGTTCGCAGGCGTCGGCTACACCGAGGAGCGGGCCAAGGAGCTGGGCATCGCCTATAAGGTCGGCAAGTTCCCCACCAGCGGCAGCGGACGCAGCCTGGTGGCCGGACACACGGACGGCATGATCAAGATCCTGGCGGGCGAGAAGTACGGCGAGATCCTGGGCGTGCATATCCTGGCCCCCAGCGCCACGGAGCTGATCGAAGAGGCCGCCCTCGCCATCAAGCTGGAGTGCACCGTCAAGGAGTTCGTGGAAACCATCCACTGCCATCCCACCGTGGCCGAGTCCGTGCGTGAGGCGGCACTGAACATCGACAAGAAGGCCATTCATATTCCCAATAAATAAGGAGGAGACACATCATGTTGGTTGCAGCTTTCATTTTCCTTGCGCCGGGCGCGGATCCGGCAATCCACCGCAAGACCGTTGAGACCCCGGGCGTGGCGCTCACGGCTATCGGTGTGGAGACCATCGACCAGGCGGTGGCGGTCGCCAAGGAAATGGCGGACGCCGGATGCGGCGCCATCGAGCTCTGCGGCGGCTTCGGCATCCAGGGCACGGCGCTGATCGACAAGGCGGTGGCGGGCAAGGCCCGCATCGGCGCGGTCCGCTTCGACCTGCACCCCGGCCTTGACAACAAGAGCGGCGACGAGATTTTCCTGTAATTGAGAAAAGCAGGGAGCTTCCGGATTTCGGAAGCTCCCTGCGGCGAAAAAGGAGAGATCGGCATGGATGAGATCCGCGACAAAAACGCCGAGGGCGAAATCCTCGACATCTATACCCCACAACACGAGCGCACCGGACGCAGTGTGCGCCGGGGCGATCCCATCACCGGGGACGATCGCCTGCTGGTCGCCCATGTGTGCGTGCTCAACGGAAAGAATGAGTTGCTCTGTCAGCTGCGGTCCACGGCCAAGGGCCACTACGGCGGCCGCTGGGATCTGACCGCCGGGGGCTTTGTCCTGAGCGGGGAGGACCCCAAAATCTCCGCGCTGCGGGAGCTGGAGGAGGAGATGGGCCTTGCGCTGAAGCCGGAGGATCTGCGCTTCGTGTTTACCGAGCCCTTCTCGTATGTGCTGGACGATTACTTCCTGGCCCGGGCGGAGGCGGACCCCGCGGCGCTCACCCTGCAGGAGGACGAGGTGGCCGACGCGCGCTGGTTCAGTCTGGATGAGGTCACCGCCATGATCGCCGACGGACGCTTCGTGGATTACCCCATTGAGGGCATCCGCCGGGTCTTCGCGCTGGCCGCGGCGCGGTAGAAGGGGAGGGACTTCATGTTAATTCTGGTGTGCAATGTGGGCAGCACGTCCCTGAAATACAAGCTCTTTGACATGCCGTGCACGGACATTCTGGTGGAAGCAAAAACCGAGCGCGTCGGCCGCAATGACGCGATCTTTACCTATCGAAACAACCAAAACGGCTTTTCGGAAAAGCTGGAGGGACTCTCCGTTCCCGGCTATGCGGACGGGATCCGGCTGTTTCTGCGCTATCTGCTGGGCGAAAAGTCCGGCGCGCTCAAAAGCATGGACGAGCTGGAAGCCATCGGCTTCAAGACCGTGCTGGCGAAAGGCTACTACGGCGTGCACGAGCTGACAGACGAGGTCCTCGCCGCCATGGAGGCTTATGTCACTGTGGCGCCGGCGCACAATCCGCCCTATATTGAGGCGATCCGCGTGTTCCGCTCCCTGCTTCCGGACAAGCTGATGGTGGGCTGCTTTGAAACGGCGTTTCACACGACCATTCCGCTGTCCCGCCGGATCTACGCCCTGCCCTATGAGTGGTACGAACAGTACGGCATCTGCCGGCTGGGCTACCACGGCGCGTCTCACGGCTATATTGCCCGTCAGATCCGAAAACGCGCGGGCGAACACTTCCGGCTGATCTCCTGCCACATGGGCGGCAGCGGATCCATCTGCGCCATAGAAGACGGAAAGTCCGTGGACACCTCCTTCGGCTTTTCCCTGCAGACCGGCATTCCCCACGCCAACCGGGCCGGGGACATGGACGCCTGTGTGATCCCCTTCCTGCTGACCCAGGGGCTGACCATGGACCAGATCATGGAGGGAATCGGCAAAAAGGGCGGACTTCTGGGTATCTCCGGCGTCAGCAACGATTTGCGGGATATTCAGGATGCCGCCGAGAACGGCAATGAGCGGGCCGGCCTTGCCATTGACGCTTTCTGCGATTCGGTGGTGAAATACATCGGCGCGTTTTACGCGGAGCTTGGCGGCATGGACTATCTGGTTTTTACCGGCGGCATCGGGGAAAACTCCGTGCTCGTCCGTGAAAAAATCTGCTCGCGCCTTTCCTGCCTCGGTGTGAAGTTTGACCGGGAAGCCAATCTGGCTGTTCGCGGAGAGGGCAGGATTTCAACATCGGATTCGCCTGCGGAGGTTCTGGTGCTTCCCACCAATGAGGAAGTCGGCATCGCGCAGATCATCCACGAAAAGGTCTCGGCGGGAGAACTGAGCCCCTAAGCCGCTGCAGAGACCGTTCCGACAAAACAAAAGGAGGCGCTCAACATGTGGAAAAGATATCTTGTTGAAATCGGCTATGGAGCCGATCTGCACGGGATGGATGGTATGGAGGCCGCTGCGCGCGCGGTCAGGGACGCCGTGTCCCACTGCTGCATGTGCGGCCTGGTGGAGACGCTGGGGGTCAAGGATCTGCGGTCTGAGATCCGCGTCAGCATGAAGATCGGCGCGCCGAATCCGGACAGTATTGACCCGGAGCCGCTGAAGAAGCTGCTGATCACCGACAATGTGGACGTGGAGGTCGTGCAGGGCGGCATGATGCTCAACGGAATCCACCGGGATGAGTTCGGGGAAGGGGATCAGATCATGATCGTGATCGCCGGACTGACCGTGTATGTGAAGGCCTGAAGGAAAGTGGGAGATGCGCGGAACACAGAACGGAGAGAGAGGAGCCTGAAAGCCTATGGAGCCGCCGATACAGGTCACCCTTGCGGCAAACGCCGGCGTTCTGCTGCGGGTCCGGAATACGTCCATTCTGATTGACGCGCTCTTTGCAGATACTTCCGGCTGCGGGCTGTCGCCGGAGACGAGGGAAAGGCTCATGTCCGATCTCCCGCCTTTTGACGAAGTGGATTACGTGCTGTTTACGCACCTGCACGAGGACCATTTCTCCGAGGACATGACCCGGACTTTTCTCCGTCGTCACACGGTGAAGGGGCTGATGCTCCCCGTGTCGGAGCGATTGGAGCGGCAGGGCTTTTTTGATTTTGTGAGAGAGACCGGAACTCCTTGTTCTGTTTTGTCCGGCCAGATCGTGAAAACCGTTTTTACTCTCTCGGACGAGGTGCAGGTTTCTACGTTCCGGACCCTGCACCTGGACGAGAAGTACCACTACGTCCTGCACTTTTGCTATCTGATCGCCTGCGGGGGAAAAAGGCTCTTGTTTACATCGGATGCAGACTATACCCGGGAGACGTTTTCTTTTCTTGGGGAAGAGCCGCTGCGGGCCGCCTTTGTCAACCCCCTGTTCTTCAGCGATCTTCAGCGCAGGCGTTTCTTTCACGGCACGCTGCCGGCGGAGACGTTCGTCGTGTATCATCTGCCGTTTCCGGCGGGAAACGGGGAACAGCTCCAACAGATGTTTTCCCGGAGCCTCCGTGCCTGGCCGGAGAGCGGACCGCCCGTCATTGTACTCGACCGGGAACTTCAAACAATTATGCTGTAATACGGCAAAGAGCCCGCCAAAAGGCGGGCTCTTTGCCGTATGGTGCGATTGTTCATAACGTATCTGTCATTTTCTCCCCACAGACCAAATCGGAGGACCCCCGTGAGTCCTCCGGTTTGGAAAGGAAGAAGGATTCAGCGGATGTGCAGTTTCCGCGGCTCTTACGCAAACCGCGGAAACGAAACGGAGCTGAGTTCTTCTGACGTGTTGGCCGGACTCGAATCCCCTGCGGGGACTGGGCGGCTGCGCCGCCGTCGCCGGAACCGGCCTGCGGCCGACCGGCGCGAGATTGGCACCATCGACACCAAGAGGCCCGGGCCTCTTGGTGCGAGTGTTCATAACGTACTTGATAAAACATCAATGATCACTGAATAAGGTTCTTCCCGCCAAGACATCTGCAAAAAAGCCACACTTTTACGAGTGTGGCTTTTCTTGTTTTAAATACTAAATCCAAAGCATACATAAGCAAGCCTCACCAGAAGCCTGCTCTAAAACAATTCATTTCAAAAAGGAGGTATCAAAATGAAACGCTCAAAGATCATCGCTGTGATGAACCAGAAAGGCGGCGTTGGAAAGACAACGACCACCATCAACTTAGGCGTAGGTCTCGCAAACGCCGGCCATCATGTTCTTTTAGTCGATGCAGATCCACAAGCCAGTCTAGCATTCATGGTCTTAACGCGATGTGGGATTGACCCATCTGATTATATCGAATCCGATATGTTTGCGTGGATTATAGACTTCAACACCCCCAACACAGCAGCTGTCCTCGGCAACGCGACCAGTGATATATCCGAGATGCTGCTCCGGGAAGTTGAGCGTGCTGTCCGGGCAGCAGAGCGAGAGGAAAAGAATCCTGTTCGCACATTTGCATCACGAGAGCAGCCCGTATATGATGCAGTTGAAAACAATCAAGATGAAAGGAGTAATGACTATGAACCTGACGTATCACCAGGAAGGCGATTATCTGATGCCCGATCTGATTCCCCCGGAGAACCCGATGATTGGGAAGTTTGGAATGCTGCGGCGCGAGTTCATGCGACAGCACCGGCGCCCGATCTACAGCGGGATGCTGATGAGCGGGAAACTGAATCCTCATCTGGAAGAGATCGACCGGACAGCGGACGAGATGCTGGAACGGCTGATGGATCAGATGGCAGTATCCGAGGGCGTGACGGAGACAATGAAAGCCGAGAATCAGATGGAGTGGGTCGCGCGGATGAACAACATCCGGAACCGAGCCGAGGAGACGATTCTGAGCCAGCTGATCTACGCCTGACAGAACCGCCTGCTCCGGCTGACGGGTTGGAGCATATCCCCTATGATTATGAAGCCAGACGAGAAACGGAATACTACTTCCACGATGCTGAAAAACAGGAGCTGATCCGCAACAGCGACGCTCTGAAAGATCACCGAATTGAAATTGCCACGTTTTTTGACACCCAACCGGATGCCGAAGAGCGTGGCAGTTTTATTAAGGGCTTCTATGACAATGCCTTTGTCGAGAAGATCCTCTCCAACGATCAGCGTGCCGGCTACCGTGCCTACGATGAAGTGCTGCACCTCTGGCGTGGCGCTTATCTTTCTATGGAACGCGAAACGTATATGCGCTGGTCGTCAGTAGCGCAGACCATCTACGGCATGATGCTCATGCACCAATGGCTTGCTCCCGATGAACAGCCCCTTCCCACAGAGGATGAGCAGATCAGCTTGATTCAGGAAGAAACGGCTCCATCAGCAGAGTTTGTCCTGCCACAGGACGCCATCGACTATGTTCTCTGTGAAGGGAGCGGATTCACTCGCGGGAAGCTACGTATTTACGAGCAATTTCAAAAGGAAGAATCCTCAGCAGAGAATGCAGTAACGATACTCTCAACACACTTTTTGTGCTCAGAACTCATCACTACTGGAACTTTTGCAACATCACCTGCATTCATATTGATAGTCGGATTAAGCATTTGGGTAATAGCACTGACGATTTTGCTATTTAGTAATCCATTGAGATACAACAAATGCTCATCTTTAGGGAAACAAGATATTCCAGCAACATTAAAAGTAAACGCCTCATCAAAGTATCTTATCATAAGAAAAAGTACAAGAAATAATGATTAATTATTCAGGTTCAGCCAACAAAAAAGAAGGTGCCATTTTATTTGGTACCTTCTTCATTTTTTGACTTTTCGGGTCTCCTATTTTTAACTTTTCGGGTCTGTTT
>CAMHRJ010000008.1 GCA_946187475.1 uncultured Clostridia bacterium
CCGTCAGCCCCGGGTGGGCCTTCTGTGCAACGGCACCGAGGAGCACAAGGGCGACGATCTGCGCCACGCTGCCTATCCGCTGCTCCAGGCGGCCCATGAGCAGGGCAGAATCCACTTCATCGGCAACGTGGAGGCCAGCCAGATCTTCAAGAACGAGGTGGACGTGCTGGTCACCGACGGATTCACCGGCAACGTCCTGCTGAAGGGTCTGGAAGGGACGCTGAAGTTCATGCTCTCCACCCTGAAGACCATGTTCAAGAAGAATCCCAAGAACATGCTGGCGGCCCTGATGATCAAGGGCGAATTCTCCGGCCTCAAGCAGGAGCTGGATCCCAACGCCGTGGGCGGCACGCCGCTGCTGGGCATCTCCAAGCCCGTCATCAAGGCCCATGGTTCCTCCAAGGCCAAGGCAATCGTCAGCGCCGTCCGCCAGACCAAGACCTTCGTGGAGAGCGGACTCATCTCCGCCATCACGGAGAACATCGAGTACATGAAGCTCGATAAGGAGGAAGCCTGATGGACGCCCTGCAGACCCGCCTGGGTTATCACTTTGAAAATCCGGCGCTGCTGGAAAACGCCCTGACCCACAGCTCCTTTGCCAACGAGCGCCGAAGCCCCGCCATCCAGTCCAACGAGCGGCTGGAGTATCTGGGCGACTCCATCCTCGGCATGGTCACGGCGGACAAGCTCTACCGCCTGTTTCCCGATATGCCTGAGGGGAAGATGAGCCGCCTGCGTGCCGAGCTGGTGTGCGAGCAGAGTCTCCACGCCGTGGCCCTGTCTCTGGACTTGGGACGCTGCATGAAGCTTGGCCGGGGCGAGGAGCACAGCGGCGGCAGAGAGCGCCCCAGCATCCTGGCCGACGCGGTGGAGGCCATCATCGCCGCCATGTATCTGGACGGCGGCTTCGAGCCTGCCCGCGCTTTCATCCTCGGCCACGTCCTCGCCGGACTGGACGAGGGTCACATCCACCATGTGACGGACTATAAGACCGAGCTTCAGGAGCGGGTCCAGCGCAAGGCAGATCAGCATCTGCAGTATGTGCTGGTGGGCGCCTCCGGCCCGGACCACAACAAACGCTTCACCATGGCCGTGCTCCTGAACGGTCAGGAGCTTGCCCGGGGCGACGGACGCTCCAAAAAGGAGGCCGAACAGGCCGCCGCAAAGGCAGCCATGGAGACGCTCCAGTGAGCTGGAAGCAGCCAATCGTATTTCTATGCCTCGCCGCGCTGATCCTTGGCGGGGCAATTTGGCTATCGGGGAGGGAAAACGCCGTGCAGCGGAACGATCAGCCCATGGAACCGATCACCATCGTGCAGGCCACGGACCTGCATGTCCTCTCGCCGGCGCTCACCGACGGCGGCTCTTACTACACCCAACTGGTGGAAAACGCCGACGGCAAGTACATGCCCGGCGTCGCGGAGATCACGGATTCCTTCATCGAGCGTATGCTTTCCCGGAAGCCCGACGTCCTGATCCTCTCCGGGGATCTGGCCTTCAACGGCGAGACCGAGAGCCATGTCTGGCTGACGGAGCGGCTGCGTCCGCTGCTGGAGGCGGGCATCACGGTTTTGGCTCTGCCCGGGAACCATGACATCAATTATCCCACCGCCGCCCGGTTCGAGGATGAGTCTTACGAGTTGGTGGAGACCCCGGACGCCGGGCAGTTCGCGCAGCTGTGGGCGGATTTCGGTTATGACGACGCCCTGGCCCGGGACGAACAATCCCTGAGCTATGTTTATGACCTGTCACCGGGCCTGCGGCTGCTCCTGGTGGACACCAACACTCCGGAAGACCCCGGGGCGGTACTGCCGGAGACGCTGAAGTGGATCGAGCAGCAGCTGCAGGACGCTGAGACCGCCGGCGCACGGGTCATCGCCGTGAGCCACCAGACGGTTCTGCAGCACAACAGCGTCTTTTCCGAGGGCTTTGTCATCACCAACCGGGAGGCACTCTACCGGCTCTACCAGAAGTACGGCGTGACGCTGAACCTCTGCGGTCACATGCACATCCAGCACACCCGGACCTCGGGCTGCCTCACGGAGATCGTCACCTCCGCCCTCTGTGCCCAGCCCTGCCAGTATGGGGTGCTGGCGCTGAATGCCGCCGGCGGCAGCTACCACACGGAATGCGCCGTTTCGCCTGAACTGGCCCAGGCCGCCGCGGATTTCTTCGACCGCAACAGCATCCGGCAGGGGAGCGCGGTGACGGAGGACCCGGCGCTGGTGGAGTACCTCACGACCCTGAACCGCGCCTACTTCTCCGGCTGTATGGACGGCGTGGTACGGGACAACGACCTGCTGAAGCGCTGGAAAGCGGCCGACGACTTCACCGCCCGCTATCTGGAAAGCCTGCTGGCCGACACGGGCAAAAACTTCAATCAACTGAGCTTTACATTCTGAGGATACTTATGGCAGAGATCATTGAAATCACAGATTTTTCCGACCCGGCCCTGGACGCCTTCGCCCGGCTGACGGAGCGGCAGCTCCTGAACCGGGACAAGCCCGAGGACGCCCTCTTCATCGCGGAGAGCCCGCTGGTCATCCACCGGGCTCTGGACGCGGGCTATGAGCCCGTGACCCTGCTCATGGAGCGCAGCCACATCGAGCGCAAGGCCGCCGACGTGGTGGAGCGCTGCGGTGTGCCGGTCTATACCGCGCCCCTGGAGATCCTAGAACAGATCACCGGCTACAAGCTCACCCGGGGCGTGCTCTGTGCCATGCGGCGCAAACCCCTGCTGCCAGTGGAGGAGATCTGCCGGGACGCCCGGCGCATCGTGGTGCTGGAGGACGTCATGAACCCCACCAACATTGGGGCCATCTTCCGCAGCGCCGCTGCCCTGGGCATGGACGCCGTGCTCCTGACGCCGGCCTGCTCCGACCCCCTCTACCGCCGCAGCGCCAGAGTCAGCATGGGCACCGTTTTCCAGATTCCCTGGACCAGCTTCGGGGAGGACATCTCCATCTGGCCCCACCCGGGTCTGGACCGGCTCCGGGACCTGGGCTTCAAAACCGCGGCCATGGCCCTCTGGGACGACTCCGTCTCCATCGATGACCCCGCGCTGCTGGCAGAAGAGCGGCTTGCCGTGATCCTCGGCACCGAGGGCGACGGTCTGGCTGACCGCACCATTGCCGACTGTGACTACACCGTGCGCATCCCCATGCGCCACGGCGTGGACTCCCTGAACGTGGCCGCCGCCAGTGCGGTTGCCTTCTGGGAACTCTCCAAGTAACAAAGAACCGCCCTTTCGCATAGACTGTCACAGGACAGCAAGCGAAGGGCGGTGTTTTTATGGGCAGACGGCGGGGGCCGTGCCCCTGGCTGGGATTGGTGCTGATCGTGGTGGGAACGCTGATCATCCTCAGCATGGTGCTCCCGAAAAACTTCTGGTGGTTCATTCTGGGCTGCACCCTGATCGGCGCAGGCATTTATTGTCTGCGCAGATGAAAACCGGGCATACCGTTTCGGTATGCCCGGTGGTGCTTATTATGCCTTGGGGATGTTGTTCGCGCGGTACAGGAAGGTGACGATCTGACCGCGGGTGCAGGTGCCGCTGGGGTCGAATTTCGTATCGGAGACGCCCACGGTGATTCCGTTGTCCACCGCCCAGCGGACGGGATCGTAGAAGTAATCCGTCGGGCCTACGTCCTTGAATTTCTCGCTTCCCAGCTTCACGTCCTCGTCCTGTACCAGCATGCGGAACAGGAACGTGACGATGTGGGCGCGGGTGCAGGTCTGGCCGGGACTGAAGGTGTCATCCGTCGTGCCGACGGTGATGCCCTCCTGCACGGCCCAGAGGACCGCGTTGTAGAAGTAATCGGACTTCTTCACGTCCGTGAACTTGTTGGTGCCCTTCACCGTGGGCTCACCGGCGAAGCGGTAGAGGAAGGTGACTGCCTGGGCGCGGGTGCAGCCTGCGTTGGGCTCAAAGGTGGTGTCGGTGGCACCCTTGGTGATGCCCTTGGACACGGCCCACAGCACCGGCGCGTAGTAATACTGGCTGTCATCGATGTCGGTGAAATCCGTGGTACCCAGGGCGGGAACGGTTTCCGTCTTGGTCTCGCCGCAGCGCTTGCAGGTGTAGACGATCTCGCCCGCTTCCTTGGCGGTGGGCTCGGTCGTCACCTTGCCCTCGTCCCATTTGTGACCCAGGGCGTCCACAAAGTCGCTCTTGTAGCTGCTGCCGTCGCTGCCGGTGTTCAGGGTGTAGCCATCCTCGGTGCAGGTGGGCTGCACCACTTCGGTGTCATAGGTGACGGTCTGGTTCAGCTTCGGGATCACTTCGGTCTTCATGGCGCCGCAGACGGTGCAGACGTAGGTGCGCTCGCCATCCTTCTCCTGAGTGGGACGCTTGGTCATGTGGCCCTCATCCCAGGTGTGACCCAGGGCGGGTACCTCCACGCGGACGTCCTTGTTGCAGCGGATGCAGTTGCCCTGATAGATGCCCTTCTGGGTGCAGGTAGGCTCCTGAATCATGGTCATGAACGAGACGTCATGACCCAGCGCGGGAATCTTGGCGTTCACAGTGGCGCCGCAGTCCGGGCAGACGCCGGTGATGCTGCCGGCGTGGGTGCAGTCTGCCGGGGTTTCCTTGCGGTTTTTCAGATTGGCGTAGCCATCCGCTTCACCGTGTTTCGTGGCGGGCAGAACCTCGGTGTAGTTGGGCTGGGTGCACCACTTGTTGCTGCAGGTGTAGTAGGCGATGCCGTCCTCGGTGCAGGTGGGAGCAATCTTCTTCACCAGCTTTGCCTTGTGGCCCGTGGGAGCTTTGGTCTCCACGATCTTCTCCTCACCGCAGACAGTGCAGGTATAGAGATCGTAGCCAGGCTCGGTGCAGGTGGGCGCCACCTTCACGGGCTCGCCGTAGCTGTGGTAATGCCCATCCCACTCCGCCTTGGTCTGATAGCCGTTCCAGCGGCCATTTTTGTCCACTGCGGCCTCCCATTCGGAATAGGCCTGAGCGTTGTTCTTCTGGGTGGGATAGTAGATCACACAGTCCTCGGGGAAGGAGTTCATGGCGTCGTCGGCGGGCATCACGCTGCTCTTGGCGGGCGGGGCATAGGTGAAAGCAGCCTGCGCCAGCGGCGTCACGCCGTAGTTTGCGGTGAACTGGCTTACGGCATAGGAGGCGTCCAGCGCCTGGCCCATATAGGTGGCAGCCTCGCTGTCGCTGTCGGCGCCGTCATTTTCTTGCACCACGGCAGAGAGCGCCTCGATGCCCGTGGCTTCCAGACTGGTGAAGGCCCGATCGCCGATCTTGTTGATGTGCAGCTCCTTGGTTCCGTTTCCTGTGCCGAAAACCACGTCCGTCAGCTTGTCACAGGCGGCAAAGGCAAATCGGTTGATGGTTCTGACCCGGTCGGCAAAGTGGACCGTGGTCAGGGCCCGGCAGCCCAGGAAGGCCCCGGTGCCGATGGTCAGTGCCTGCTTGCCGGAGGAGAAGGTGAGCTCCCGGATGTCGAAGCAGCCTGCAAAGGCCCAGTCGCCGATGTAGTTCAGACCGGAGGGGATGTTCACCTCGTTGATCTTGCCCAGGTGGGAGCAGAAGGCAAACGCACCCACGCCCAGCGTGGAGAGGTTTGCCGGAATGTCGAACTGGTTCGTGCCCATCACATGGCAGAAGGCAAAGGCAAACTTCTCGATGGTCTTCAGTCCTGCAGGGAACTGCACCTCGGTGAGCCGGGTGCAGCCGTAGAAGGCACGCTCTTCGATGGTTTTCAGATTGATGCACTGGTTCATACGCGCCACGGTCAGATAGTCGCAGCCGTAAAAGGCCCGGCGCTGGATGGTTTCCAGATTGTTGGGGAAGTCGATGACTGTCAGCTTTTCGCAGCTCTCGAAGGCCTTGGCGCCGATGGTCTTGACGGACTTGCCCAGATACACGGCGCGGAGATTGTCCTGACCGAAGAAGGCCCGGTTGCCCACGTTGGTGACGCCGTCCTCGATGTAGGCGGCATAAAGCAGCTCCTCCAGGTCGATGACGTGACCGTCGATGTTCTGCTTACCGCTCCAGGGCGAGGTCGTTTTTCCAAAAACGTAGTCCTCCATCTCGCCGGTGCCGGTGATCTTTACCACATAGTACTCCTGGTTCGGGTCCAGGCTGAAGTCCACACCGGACATGGCCTGAGACTCATCCACGTCCAGATTGTACTTCTTGGCAAAGTCGGACAGGCTGCTCTTCAGGTCGGAATACTTGGAGGTATTCTTGATCATGTTGGGATCGACCTCATAGATCTTATACTGTACCGACGCACTGCCGTTTTTGCCGCAGGAGCCGGACAGCTTCAGATTGTTCTCATTGAAAAGCTGGCTGATGGTGCTCTGGTTTTCCTGCACCAGCTGATTGAACAGATCCGTCAGAACCGTCGCTGCGCTGGCGTCGGTGCTCAGCGCCGGGAACAGCGAGAGCATCAGTACCAGAGCCAGAAGCAGAGAAAGCATTCTTCTTTTCATCTTCCGTCCTCCTTACAAAACTAAGGTTTGTTTTAGGTTTAATATATAGTATAGCAATTAATCCACGAATTTGCAAGTGTGCAGTGCGCAGGGTTCATATCGGATATAGACGAGCCGCAGGCGGAAAAGTTCGCAAAACGGTTTCAATTTATTCGATTTTTCTTTGAACTTTGTTCATTAAATTGACACAAGTTCGCATTAGAATAGCATCATAAAGATCAATCAAAGGAGCGATTCCGCATGTCTGACGAGAATTGGTACGAAACCAACGAAAACCCGGAGAGCAGCTTCCCGGAGTCTGAGATTCCGGAGACGGAAGCGGTCCCCATCGAAGAAGAAACACCCGAGGTGCAGGATACGGTCTTTGCCGCCGACGGCAGCTACCGCATTGTTCGCCCGGAGCCGGAGGACGAGCGGTCCTACACGGACGCGAACTATCAGCCTGCCGACGAGGCAACGCAGATCCCGCCTCGCTACTATACCCCCGAGGAACCGAAGGCAAAGCCCCGCCGCACGGAAGAGAAAAAGCGCGGCGGCTTCTGGCGGGCAGCCTGCCTGGCTCTGGCCTGCGCGGTGCTGGGCGGCGCCGTGGGCGGCGTCATCGGCAGCAAGAGCGCCAAAGCTTCTACGCCTGTCCTCCAGCAGGCCCAGGTTGTGGAGAGCAATGGCAGCGGCGAGTCTGCCTCCACCGGCGTCCAGAAGGCCACCAGCGTCAGCACCGGCACCATGACCGCCAGCGACATTTATGCCGCCGCCTGCCAGCAGGTGGTGGGCATCACCACCGAGGTGACCACCCAGAACTTCTTCGGCCAGACCAGCTCTGCCGCCGTATCCGGTTCCGGCTTCATCATCACCTCCGACGGTTATATCCTCACGAACCAGCACGTGATCTCTTATGCCGAGCAGTACGGCTACGACGTCAGCGTCATGACCTACGACGGCACCACCTACAAGGCCGAGATCGTGGGCTCCTACGCCAACAACGACATTGCGGTGCTGAAGATCGATGCCAAGGACCTGACCCCCGTTACCTTCGGCGACAGCGACAACATGTCCGTGGGCGACACGGTCTACGCCGTGGGCAACCCCCTGGGCGAACTGCAGTTCAGTATGTCCACGGGCCATGTGAGCGCTCTGGACCGCACCATCACCACGGAGGAGAGCACCGCCGCCATCAATATGTTCCAGATCGACGCTGCCGTCAACTCCGGCAACTCCGGCGGCCCCTGCTATAACACCGCCGGCCAGGTCATCGGCATCGTCTCCGCCAAAGCCTCCTCCACGGGCGTGGAGGGCCTGGGCTTCGCCATCCCGGTGAATGACGCCATCGCCATCGCCAACGAACTGATGGAAAACGGTGTCGTGGTGAACAAGGTGGAGCTGGGCGTTACCACCCAGACCATCCCCAGCAACGTTGCCCAGTATTATAACATGGTGGAGGGCGCCTATATCGTCTCCGTCAACGAGGGCAGCTGCGCTGAGGCTGCCGGTCTCCAGATCGGCGATATTGTCACCGCCATCGACGGCAAGACCATCTCCTCCAGCGACGGTCTGATCGCCGCCCTGCGGGGCTACGCCCCCGGCGACGAGGCCGAGCTCACCATCTATCGCGCCGGCAATACCCAGACCATCACCGTGACCCTGGATAAGGTCAGCGAAGAGACCGTTCAGGCCCAGACCCAGGCCCAGCAGCAACAGCAACAGCAGCAGGGCCAGCAGCAACAGGACCCCTACGGCCAGTATCAGCAATTCGATCCCTGGAGCGATTTCTTCAACTAAATTCGATTCCATCCATTTTTCATCCTCCTCTCTTTTTCACCCCGACCGGGAGTTCTCCCGGCCGGGGACCTTTTTTTACAGCGGCCCGATCACGCCGCCGTCATAGGCTTCACCGTCTACGGTCACGCCCTCAGAGCGGTATTCGATCTTATGGTTCACGCCCGACCCATCCCGCCAGCGGATGGAACAGGGGAGACACTTCGACGGCAGATTGGATCGAAGGGTCACGTTGCCATTGTCCGCCCGGAGGCCAAAGAGGGCCTCTGCTGCCGTGCGCAGATACCAGCCCGCCGCACCGGTGTACCAGCTCCAGCCCGCCTGCTCCGGGTGATCTCCGGCGTAGACGTCCGCGGAGAGCACAAAGGGCTCCGCCTCGTAGACTTCCTCCGGGTGCCGGGCCGGGAGCAGGGCTCGGAGCACCTGCAAGCCTTCGCCGGTCTGTCCGGTTCTCAGCAGTGCCAGCGCCAGCCAGACAGCCCCGTGGGTGTATTGCCCGCCGTTTTCCCGGAAGCCCGGACCGTAGCTGCGCACATAGCCCGGGTCCGGCCGGGCGGCTGCAAAGGGCGGGTCAAAGAGCTTCACCAGACTGTGCTCCCGGTCGAAGAGCCGTTCCAGCGCGCTTTTCAGGGCCTGCTGCACATGCTCCGCGTCCGCCTCCGGGGAGAAGGCCGCGAAGCTCTGGGCGATGGCGTCGATCTGGCAGGCGGCGCTTTTGCTGCTGCCCAGAGGCGTTCCGTCCTCGAAATAGCCCCGGCGATACCAATTGCCGTCCCAGCTGTCCTCGGCGGCAAGACCGATCTGCTCCGCCGCCCGGTGCATGGCTTCGCCGCCGGGCATCGCCAGCCGGTCCAGCAGGGCACCCATGCGGTGGGCCGTGTGGGAGAAAAACCAGCTGAGCCACACACTCTCGCCGCCCACCCGGTCAAAGCCGTCGTTCCAGTCGCCGCTGCCGGTTTTCAGCAGGCCGTGCGCTCCGGTCCCCCGGCGCAGCGCGCACTGGATGGCCCGGATGCTGTGCTCCAGCACGGTACCGGACTGACTTCCGGTGCGCAGAGGCGCGTAACGCTCCCGTTCCCGCTCGCCCAGGGGCTCAGACTCCAGATAGGGCGCGGTCTCCGCCAGAACGGCCAGATCGCCGGTCTTTTCTGCATATTCGACCACCGCCCAGGGCAGCCACAGCAGATCGTCGCTGATCCGGGTGCGGACGCCGGCCTTCTCGTGCCACCAGTGGCAGACGTCCCCCTCGGGAAACTGGTGGGCGCAGCAGCGCAGGATCTGCGCCCGGGCGGGCTTTTTGCTCCAGAGCAGCAGGTTCACCGCGTCCTGGAGCTGGTCCCGAAAGCCGAAGGCGCCGCCGCTCTGGTAGAGACTGGTGCGGGCGAAGATCCGGCAGGCCAGGGCCTGATAGGCGCCCCAGCCGGAGAGATACTGCCCGAAGGCCGCCTCGGTGCTCTCGCACCGCAGCCGGCCGGTGAACCGCACCCAGACTGCCAACGTGCGCTTCAGCGCCTGCACCGCTTCGTCCCAGCCCAGTAAGGACCGGCTTTTTTCATCTCCGAGAACCAGCACCGCCCGATCTTCCAGCCGGAATTCCGCGCAGAAGCAGGCGGGCGTCCCCACGCCGGTGAAGCCGTCCAATTGCCCCAAGGCAGCGCTCCGGCGGCTGCAGGTGAAGCCCCGGAAACCAGCGCTGCACCGGGCGGTCACGGAGAAGGGCGCCGCCGCCCGGGGATTGGACGCTTTGAGCGCGCCGTCTATTGCCTCCGTGATGACCGCGCATTGGTCCCGGACATTTTCCGCCAGCAGCAGATCCAGTTTCCAGCGGATGGTTACCGGAGACTTGGTCTCCAGCAGCAGCACCCGTGCGTCCGCCTCAAAGGGCACAAAGGCCGTGGCCCGCACCTCCCCGGAGGCCCACTGGGCGTACCCGGGACGGCAGGTAAAGCGCCCTCCGGTCTCCCGGGAGCAAAATAAGCTGCGCGACCCGTTCTCCGTGATGATTTGTATGGTCTCCGGGCCATTCACCGCCCAGGGGTCGTTCCGCCAGGGGGTGATTCGCCTTTCCCGGGCGTTGCCCAGCCAGAGATCACCGCAGCCGCTGTCCGCCGCCGTGCAGCCTAAGTGCCCGTTGGTCAGCGGGATGCTCCAGGCCCGCCGGGGCAGGGCGTGGTCGCATTGCAAGAAAAAGCTTCCGTCTGTGCTTTGGCTGTGGCGGATTATCCCGCCGGAGAGATCCCGTCGGTCCGGTGAGGATGAGATCAGTGCCGCGGGCTCCCGCTCCGGCAAATCCAGGTCCGCCAGAACTGCCGCGCAGCAGCGGACGGTTTCCGCGTCCGAGACCAGATGCACGCCGCCGGGCAGGGCGAGGGTGTCCTCCCGGTCCATCCGCCGGAGCACCGACGTGACGAACCGCGCTGCCGGCTGGCGATAATCGCCGCCGTCCATGGTGCAGAACACCAGATCGCACCGCAGCCCCAGGGCGCGGAGCAGGGCGTGCTGCCGCAGCAGCCGCATGGCCACGCGCTTGTGCACCTCTTCCGTCAGATTCGCCGCCAGAATCGGCAGGTCTCCGCTGATGCCCAGCTTCCAGAGGGCGTCTTTTTTGAGCAGTCTCGGCTCCGGCTTTGCCTCCGGCAGCTCCTGCCGGGTCAGGGGCCCCGCCAGAGCCATGGCGTCGGCCAGCCCCGGGCCGGACAGCCCCAGCTGGGCCGCCAGCCGGGCCGGGAGATCGGAAAAGGCGCTCCGGGGCATGGCCAGCGTCTGCTGGGCCGCCAGAAAGGACGATTCCTCCGTGTATCCTATGCCCACGGCGAACCGCCGTGTCAGGGACTCTCCGGGCCGGAGACTTACCGGCATGCGCAGCACCGTGCGCCCGTCCGTGAGCCAGCGGGCGTCCTCCACCGCCGGGAGATGATCTCCCGCCAGACACATCCAGCGCTCCGGCGCATTGCCCCGCTCCAGCCTGCGCCAAAGCCGGGCTCCGCCCCGGGTGTGCTCCTGAATGCCCAGCCGCCAGAAGGCCGGGTGACTTTGCAGGGATTCTGCCGCCGCCAGCGCGGGGGAGAGCGTCAGCTCCAGCACGGCCTGTACCGGCTCCTCCGCCGAAAGCTCCAGCAGCCAGAGACACCCTGCCTCGGAAGCAGAAACCGCAGCGGAGAGCTTCGCCCGGGCCTGAGAGACTTCCGCCTCCCGATCGGTAAACCTCCAATGGGCCTCAGCCCCGCCGGGCAGGGGGAACAGGGTTTCCGCCCGGTCATCCGTCAGAAGCCGCAGCCGCGGAGAATGGAAAAAGAGCTCCGCACCCTCCCAATGCAGCTTCATGCTTCCGCTTTCCTCAAATTGCAAATGCATGGCGCCGTTGGAGAGCAGACAGACCGTCGGTCGCAGGGCGTCCACGCCTTCCCCCTCCCGGGAATAGGCCACCGCGGGCTGCTTTTTTGCCCGCTTTACGATTTTCGCCCGCTCCTTGCGCAGCACCGCGCCGCCCACGGGCACCCGCTCGGAAAGCAGACACTGATGGGAGCGCATGGCGGCGTCCGCCATGGTCCAGCGCTGCACCTGCCCATCCAGTAAGGCGTTGGTGATGGCGGCGAGACTCATGCCCAGATGGTGGGCCATGAAGCTGCGCACGATCTCCCCGCCGGCGGTGCGGCAGCGCCTGGGCGTGAGATCCACGGCTTCATAAAACCCATAAGGCCCCCGCAGTCCCATGCGCTCCAGCCGGTGGAGATTGCGCACGGCGCTTTTGGGCTCCACCAGCAGTGCCAGGAACGTGCTGTAGGGCGAGAGCACCAGCTCCGCGTCCATGTCCCGCCGCAGCGCCAGGGCGTCCACACCATGGGCCTTGTATCGATAGTGCAGCGCCGGGTCCAGGGCGTAATACCCGCTCTCGGAGATGCCCCAGGCTCTGCCCGGAGGAACCCGGCGGCGCTGGGCGTGGAGGCAGAATTTCGCGCTCTCCCAGAGCAGCGACTCCCGCTGCAGGGGCAAAAACAGCTCCGGCATCAGGTATTCAAACATGGTCCCCGTCCAGGAGACCGTGCCCCGATAGCCGCCCAGGGCGGTTTGGGCCCGGCTGAGACTGTGCCAGTGCCGCACCGGGGCCTCGCTCCGGGCCACGGCCAGATACCCCGTGAGCCGCGCCTCGCTGGAAAAGAGGTCGTACCACCCCGGGGAGGGGCTGCCGTCTGCGGTGTCGATGCCGATGCGAAAGAGATTCCGCCCTTCGTCGTAGAGGACGCGAAAGTCCATCTTCTCCGCCAGCTCTGCTGCCCGCAGGGCCAAATCCTCCCGGCCAAATTCCCGGAAGGCGCCTTCGGCTGCGATCAGGCAGGCGCAGAGATTGCCGCTGTCCACCGTGGAGACGTAGGTCGGCTGCAAGGGCTTCAGGGTGATGGTGTGATACCAGTTATAAAAATGCCCGCGCCATTTGGGCAGGGTCTCCAGCGTCTCCAGCATCCGTTCCGCCAGCGGCAGCCCCTGTTCCTCATCGATGCCCAGCTTTACGGCGCAGAGGGCGCTGACCAGGCCCAGGCCCATGTTGGTGGGCGAGGTGCGGTGGGCCGTCCCGGCAGGGGGCTGCTCCTGCCAGTTGTCCGGCGGCAGATAGTGGTCCTCCGCCGTGCAGAAGGTGGAAAACCAGTGCCAGATCTCCCGGGCGCAGGCGCGCAGATAGCGCTGCTCCCGCTGGGAGAGCGGCTGGGTGACCGGCGTGGGTCTGGCGAGCATCCCTGCCAGCAGGGGGGACAGCAGCCACAGCGCCCCCGCGGCCTTGCCCGCCGTCACGGGGGAGAGCAGCAGCACTGCCAGCCCCAAAATCGCCGCCGGCAGCATGGCGCGATAGTATCCCGGAACCGTGCCGCGCTTCGCGCCCTCACTCTGAGCGGCGGTCTGCCACTGGAGGAGTTTCCTATGGCTGATCGCCATGCGCCAGATGGCGCGGACTGCGGCCGAAAGACAGATCCAGGCCTCCATGGGCAGGAAGACCAGCCGCAGCACCGTCTGCAGCAGGGAGAGGGCCGCGCCATGGAGCACGCCGCTGAAGGTGTGTACCCGCCGCTCCCGCTGCAGCAGCGCGCCCCGGAGACTGAGCATCAGATCGCTCAGCAGGGCCAGCATTGCCGCCCATGCCGCCAGCTGCAGCCCCGGCCAGCGCAGCAGCACGCCGGAGAGGATCGCCAGCAGGGTCATAGGCGGCACCAGCGACCGGCGCAGACTGTCCAGCAGCCGCACCCGATCCATGGTGCGGAATGCCTTTCCCCGCCGGAACAGCCAGGGCAGGTTCTGCCAGTCGCCCCGGGTCCAGCGCTCCAGCCGCGCCCAGTAGCTCAAAGGCGCTGCTGGAAAGCCGTCGGTCAGCTCCGCGTCGCCCACATAGCCGCCCCGGAGATAGGCGCCCTCCAGAGCGTCGTGGCTCAGCACCCGATTCTCCGGAATGGCTTTGCCGCAGCAGGCGAGCAGAGCGTCGATGCGCAATATGCCCTTGCCGGCGAAGCCGCCGCAGTCGTAACGGTCCATATAGAGCTCGCCGCCGGCGGCACCGTAGGCGTCCATGCCGCCGGGACCGGCAAAGACCCGGGCAAAGTCCGTGGCCACGGCGCTCTGCAGGTCTGTGGTGATGCGCGGGTGCAGCAGCCCATAGCCCGCCGTGACGACGCCGCGCTTGCGGTCCAGCACCGCCGCGTTCAGCGGGTGGAGCATGGCGCCGATGAGACTCCGTGCCGTCCCCGGCGTCAGTGTGGTATCGGAATCCAGCGTCAGCAGGAACTGCGTGTCTTTCAGTGCCTCTGCGTCACCGGCTGCGCACTGCAGCGCGGTTTTTCGACCCCGCAGCAGCCCGGCCAGCTCCATCAACGCGCCGCGCTTCCGCTCCCAGCCTCGCCAGAGACCGTCGCTGCGCACATAGCCCCGGGGCCGGAAGAAGAGATAATATCGCCGCTCCGGGTCCTTCGCATTCAGTTTTTCAATGGCTGTTCTTGCGGCCTCGATGGCCTCGGCGTCGGCCTCGGATTCCCGGGTCTCCCGCTCCGGCAGATCGGCCAGCAGCCCGAATCGCAGGTGGGACCCCGCGTCCCGGCTGCAGAGGGCGAACTCCTCCAGCCGGGCGGCCAGTTTTTCCCCGTCCTCGGCATGGCTCAGCAGCGCCGACACCACGCAGAGGGTTTTCCCGGCCTTGGGCACGCCGTTTTTCAGCTCCAGCCGGGGCACGAAGCGGGGCTCTGTCAGCCGCAGCAGCACCGCGTCGGTCAGGCGCTTTACCACCTCGGACACCGGGAGCACCAGCAGCACCGCGCAGGAGACACTCTCCGTCAGGAAGGCGAACATCAGCGACAAAAACAAGGTCAGAATCAGAACGACCGCCAGATACCAGCCCCCAGCCGGTGTCTTGGGCGCGCCGCTGCGAAAGAGCTGCCAGCCCAGATGCCGCTTCTCTCCGGCGGAGCCGGCGCATTTGCGCAGCAGCGTCTCCGCGGCCTCGGCCTCCTCCAGATCGTGCTGTCTGGCCCAGCGTGCCAGTCCCCGGCGATACCAGTCCCGGGTGGCAGCGTCCATCTTCCCATAGACTCCGGCGGGGTCTTTCCGCAGCGTGGCCTCGATGGGATCGGCGCGCTCCAGCAGCTCCCGGAGCTCCAAAGCCCCCAGCAGCCGCAGGGCAGAGAAACGCTTTCCCACGGCCTCCGCCTCGGGCTCTGCCTGCTGATAGAGCTCCGCCAGGGAGCAGATCAGCGCCGCCTTCATGCAGCTGGGCAGGGCTGCCCGCTCAGCATAGCGCAGGGGCCAGACGTGACCGAAGCCCGTGAGAAACTGTTCCAGTCCCTGGGCGGAGAGGGAGCCCTCCGTCTCTTCCAGATACCCTTCGCAGCATCGTAGAATCAGCAGGGAATCGCCGGAGCGGCGCAGCCGCTTCATCCCGCGCAGCTCTGACAGGACACTGCGTCCCTCCCGGCTGGCGAGATAGCCGTTGTCCAGCAGCCATTCCGCCGCGCCGGCGTCCTCGGTGAGGTCGGCCCGCCGGGACTCCAGCGTTTTGACTGCCTGCTCCAACTCCCTGCAGAGCGCCCGGGTGTTCCCGTCGCCGCTCACTGGCAGAGACCGGGCAAAGACCTCGCCCCGAGCCGTCAAATCCCGTTGTTCCATAAGAAAACCTCCGAGAAAGTTACAGATAAGGTAAGCTTTCCCGGAGGATTCTGTTCTTATTCGATTATCGGTTCGTTACAGGATTCCGTGTGCCAGCTTCAGCCGGAGAATCCGCAATACGCTTTCGTCCACCCGTTCCTGGGAGATGACGCCGCCGGCGACGGCATCCTTCAGCGCAGCCACCGTGCCGGGCACGTCGCTGACCTCCAGCAGAAGGTCACAGCCGGCAGCAAAGCACTTCACGGCCTTTTCTCCGTCGCTGCCGCCGCCGGCGCCCGCCATCTGCAGGCCGTCGGTGATGACCACGCCGTCAAAGCCCAACTGCTCCCGCAGCAGATCGGTGATGATGGCACGGCTCATGGCGGCGGGCACGTCATCTACCGCCGGAACCATCAGATGCCCCGCCATGACCATGTCCGCCCCGGCCTGGATGCCGCTGACGAAGGGCTTTAAATCAGAGTCCTTCAGCGCTTCCAGCGTCTTATCCACGACGGCGTCTTCCTCATGAGAATCTGCCAGCGTGCTGCCGTGGCCGGGGAAGTGCTTCAGGCAGCAGATCACGCCGGAATCCCGGAAGCCCCGCACCGCAGCGGCCACCAGCCGGGCCGCCTCATTAAAGTCATTGGAATAGGCCCGGTCGCCGATGACGCTGTTTTTCATGTTGCTCCAGACGTCCGCCACCGGGGCGAAGTCCGTGTTGAAGCCGCAGACCTTCAAATCCGCTGCGATGGTCGCTGCGTTCTGGTAGGCAGTCTCCTCGCCCAGCTCCCGATAGCTGAACATGCTGCTGAGCCGGGTGGTGCCCACGGTGTTCATGAGTCTGCCGACTCTGCCGCCTTCCTCGTCCACGGTGATGAGCAGGTGGTGTTCCGCCAGTGCCGCCGTCAGAGCCGTCAGCTGCTCGCGGCCCTTCATGTTGTTGGTGTCCAGCAGCACACCGCCCACGGGCCAGGCCTCCAGCGCCGTTTTCAGCGTGTCGTCCATGGCGGTCACAAGCGATCCCGTCAGGGCCTCGGGGTGCACCACCAGCAGCTGGCAGAGCTTTTCGTCCTCGGTCATCCCGGCCAGGATTGCTTCCGCCGCATCCGGCGTGGGCCTGGGCGTGGCCGTCACCGTGGGCGCCGCCGGGGGAGCGGCCTTCTCCGGAGCGAACAGGCGCGCCAGAACCAGCCCTGCCAGCAACAGCCCCAGCAGGACGATCAAGGCCCAGGGAACGGGCGATATATCGTTGGACTTCAATCGATTCATGGACACAGTTTACCGCGATTCGGCCAAAAACGCAACCAAAACCCAAGTGGGCTATGTATAAACTTACAAATTCACAAATATTTTACAATTCATATTGACAATTCGCTGCTGAGTTAGTATACTAAAGTACGCTGAACAAGCATGATAGAGGCGCAACCGTCATCAGTACCCGCGCATACCGGCAGGAACCGGGCGGGGAAAGGGGCGTTTGCCGAAGGGCGCGGAACCATTCCTGTGGGCCGCTGCTCTGGGCCGTCGGAGAACATCCGCCGGACTGTCGCGTATCTTTACGCGGAGCGCTGTCATTGACATCTGCATTTTCCGTTTGTGTCATGAACAGTCATCTGCCTGTTCAGGACACAAATCTTTTTTTGGAGGAATCTGCAATGCAAAACCGCCGCAAGCTCCTGACGATCCTGCTGCTGATCGTCCTAGTCATGGCTCTGATGTGCGTGAGCGCCTTCGCCGTCGATGTGGACGACAACGGCGTCTCCACCCAGAGCGGCATGGCCTACACCTTCTGGGCGCTGGTACCGCCCATCGTCGCCATCGTGCTGGCGCTGATCACCAAGGAGGTCTTTTCCTCTCTGTTCATCGGCGTTCTGCTGGGCGCCCTGTTTGCCAACAACTTCGCCCCCGTGGGCACGCTGGACAGCGTCCTGGGCGAAGCCATCGTCCCGGCCATCACGGACCTGGCAGGCAACTTCCTGTTCCTGGTCATCCTGGGCATCCTGGTGGTGCTGATCAACCGCTCCGGCGGCAGCGCTGCCTTCGGCCGCTGGGCGGAGAAGAACATCAAGAGCCGCGTGGGCGCCATGTTCGCCTCGTTCCTGCTGGGCGTGTTCATCTTCGTGGACGACTATTTCAACTGCCTCACCGTGGGCTCCGTCATGCTGCCCATCACGGACCGTCACAACGTCTCCCGCGCGAAGCTGGCCTACCTGATCGACGCCACCGCCGCCCCCGTGTGCATGATCGCGCCGGTGAGCTCCTGGGCCGCCGCCGTCTCCAGCTATGCCGAGGACGGTCAGGGCTTCGTCCTGTTCGTGAAGGCCATTCCCTATAACTTCTATTCGCTGCTGTCCATCGTGTTCGTGGTGGCCATCATCTTCATGAAGTTCGACTTCGGCCCCATGCGCCTGCACGAGATGAACGCCATCCTCAACGGCGATCTCTACACCTCCGGCGACCGGGTGGACAAGGCGCTGGAAGGGGAGAAGTTCAACCCCAACGGCAAGGTCATCGACCTGCTGCTGCCCGTGATCGTGCTGATCGTCTGCTGCTTTGTCGGCCTGCTCTATGCCGGCGGTTACTACGATGCCGGCGGTGACTTCTACCACCAGTTCCAGGGCGCCTTCTCCGAGACGGACGCCACCGTGGCACTGCCCTGGGGCACCCTCATTGCGCTGATCATCACCCTGATCTACTACTGGTGCCGCCGTCTGGTCACCTTCAAGGAGTCCATGGAGGCCATCCCCGCGGGCTTCATCAACATGGTCCCCGCCATCACCATCCTGGTCCTGGCCACGGCTCTGAAGAACGTGACCGGCCTTCTGGGCGCGAAGTACTTCGTCGCCGGCGTCACCGAGAGCGCCGCTGCGGGCCTGTTCAAGCTCCTGCCCGCTATCATCTTCCTGATCGCCTGCGTGCTCAGCTTCTCCACCGGCACCAGCTGGGGCACCTTCGGCATCCTGATCCCCATCGTGGCAGCCGTCTTCGGCGATCCCAGCACCCAGCTTTACTATATCGGCATGTCCGCGTGCCTGGCCGGTGCGGTCTTCGGCGACCACTGCTCGCCCATTTCCGACACCACCATTATGGCCTCCGCCGGCGCCATGTGCAACCACGTGAACCACGTCTCCACGCAGCTGCCCTACGCAGCCACCGTCGGCGTGATCTGCTTCGTGAACTACATCCTGGCCGGCTTTATCCAGAACGCCGTCGTCTGCATCCTCATCGGCGTTGTCATGACGATCTGCACCCTGTTCGTCATCCGCAGCGTCGTCAGCAAGAAGGAAGTCAAGGCGTAAATCCAAAGCACCCAACCGGGCCGCAATCTGCGGCCCGGTTTTTCTGTATCTCGGAGATTCTTTCCATCTGGAATCGATTTTCGGCAGGGGAGAAGCAAATTCAATGGGAAAAAGTCCGATTTTTCCGCAAATTAAAAGAAGTTAAACCAAATGATAAGCAAAAATCATGAATTTTTTCACAATTTTTCCGGAAAAGGGTGGTTTTTCACTTTACGCCGGGAAAAAGGTGTGATATATTGTCTATAAGCGTGCAAACGCTGTCTGAACTGTCATTCTTATTATTTAACAGGAGATGAATTGCATGGCCAGAAAACTCAAAACAATGGACGGCAACAACGCCGCCGCGCATGTTTCCTATGCCTTTACCGAAGTGGCTGCCATCTACCCGATCACTCCGTCCAGCCCCATGGCTGACTTTGTGGATCAGTGGTCTGCCGCCGGCCGGAAGAACATTTTCGGCACCACGGTGAAAGTGCAGGAGATGCAGGCGGAGTCCGGTGCCGCCGGTGCGGTGCACGGCTCTCTGAACGCCGGCGCGCTCACCACCACCTACACGGCCTCTCAGGGCCTGCTGCTGATGGTTCCGAACATGTACAAGATCGCGGGCGAGCTGCTCCCCGGCGTCTTCCATGTCACGGCCCGTGCCCTCGCCAGCCACACGCTGAGCATCTTCGGTGACCACTCCGATGTCATGGCATGTCGCCAGACGGGCTTTGCCATGCTGGCCGAGTCCAACGTCCAGGAAGTCATGGACCTGTCTCCCGTGGCGCACCTGGCCGCCATCAAGGGCCGCGTGCCCTTCCTGAACTTCTTCGACGGCTTCCGCACCAGCCACGAGATCCAGAAGATCGAAGTCTGGGATTACGAGGATCTGGCCGAGATGTGCGACATGGACGCCGTGAAGGCGTTCCGCGAGCGCGCGCTGAATCCCGAGCATCCCACCATGCGCGGCAGCCACGAGAACGGCGACATCTTCTTCCAGAACCGCGAGGCTTCCAACAGCTACTACGACGCTGTTCCCGAGCTGGTGGAAGAGTACATGGGCAAGATCAACGCCAAGCTGGGCACCGATTACCAGCTGTTCAACTACTATGGCGCTCCCGACGCTGACCGCGTCATCGTTGCCATGGGCTCCATCTGCGACGTGGCCGAGGAGGTCATCGACAACCTGACCGCCAAGGGCGAGAAGGTCGGCCTGATCAAGGTCCGCCTGTACCGTCCCTTCCGTGCGGACAAGCTGATTGCCGCCATCCCGGAGACCTGCAAGAAGATCGCGGTCCTCGACCGCACCAAGGAGCCCGGCGCTCAGGGCGAGCCTCTCTACCTGGACGTTGTCACCGCGCTGGCCAACGCCGGCCGCGAAGCCACCGTCATCGGCGGCCGCTACGGTCTCGGCTCCAAGGACACTCCGCCCAGCTCCGTGTTCGCTGTCTATGAGGAGCTGAAGAAGGACGCTCCCAAGCGCCAGTTCACCGTTGGCATCGTGGACGACGTCACGAACCTGTCCCTGGACGAGCCCGACGCTCCCGACACCTCTGCCCCCGGCACCATCTCCTGCAAGTTCTGGGGTCTCGGCGGCGACGGCACCGTTGGCGCCAACAAGAACTCCATCAAGATCATCGGCGACCA
>CAMHRJ010000009.1 GCA_946187475.1 uncultured Clostridia bacterium
AGCGGAGCCGAGAATGATACCCACAGCCAGAGGCGCGATGACGGCCATCAGGCCGGGCACCAGCATCTCGTGCAGGGCGGCAGTGGTGGAGATGGAAACGCAGGTCTTGTAGTCGGGCTTCGCGGTGCCTTCCATGACGCCGGGGATGGTGCGGAACTGACGGCGGACTTCCTCGATCATCTTGTAGGCGGCCTTGGACACGGAGTCCATGGTCATGGCCGAGAAAACGAAGGGCAGCATGCCGCCGATCAGCAGGCCGATGACGACCTTGTAGTCGGTGAGCGCCACGTCTGCAGCGGTCAGGCCGGTGGCCTGGGTGAAGCTGACGAACAGCGCCAGGGCGGTCAGAGCGGCGGAGCCGATGGCGAAGCCCTTGCCCATGGCAGCGGTGGTGTTGCCGACGGCGTCCAGCTTGTCGGTGATCTCACGGACGGAGTGGTCCAGACCGCTCATCTCGGCGATGCCGCCGGCGTTGTCGGCGATGGGGCCGTAAGCGTCAACGGCGACGGTGATGCCGGTGGTGCTCAGCATGCCGACAGCGGCCAGAGCAATGCCGTACAGGCCGGAGCACTTGTAGGCAATCAGGATGGCGACGCAGATCAGAATGACGGGAACCCAGGTGGACATCATGCCCACGGCCACACCGGAGATGATGGTGGTGGCGGAGCCGGTCTCAGACTGCTGGGCGATCTTCTTGACGAACTTGTAGTCGCCGGAGGTGTAGATCTCGGTGATGATGCCGATGACCAGGCCCACGGCCAGGCCGGCGATGATGGCCCAGGCGGGAGCAAAGGTCTTGAGCATGACCTTGCTGAGAATCAGAGAGCAGATGACCACCAGAGCGGCGGACACGTAGGAGCCCATCTTCAAAGCCTTGTGGGGGTTAGCCCCCTCAGAGCCGCGGACAAAGAAGGTGGCAATCACGCTGGCGAGGATGCCGACAGCGGCGATGACCAGCGGGAAGACGGTCTGGTTCACAGCGGCGCTGACAGCGCCCAGGGTCATGGCGGAGATGATGGCGCCCACATAGGACTCGAAGAGGTCGGCGCCCATGCCGGCCACGTCGCCCACGTTGTCGCCCACGTTGTCGGCGATGACGGCGGGGTTGCGGGGGTCATCCTCAGGGATGCCGGCCTCGACCTTGCCCACCAGGTCAGCGCCCACGTCAGCGGCCTTGGTGTAGATGCCGCCGCCCACACGGGCGAACAGTGCGATGGAACTGGCGCCCAGGGAGAAGCCGAAGAGCACCTGGGTGTCCTTGGTGATGATATAGAGAACGCTGGCGCCCAGCAGGCCCAGGCCCACCACGCACATGCCCATGACGGAGCCGCCGGAGAAGGCGACCGCCAGAGCCTTGTTCATGCCGCCGGTGCGGGCGGCGTTGGCGGTGCGGACGTTGGCCTTGGTAGCCACGTTCATGCCGATGTAACCGGCCAGGATGGAGAACAGCGCGCCGCACAGGAAACATACGGCGGTGATCCAGCTCTTCATCACGAGACCGATCAGCAGGAACAATACGACGATGAAAATGACGAGGATACGATACTCGGCAAACAGGAATGCACGGGCGCCTTCGTTGATGGCGGAGGCAATCTCACGCATACGCTCTGTTCCCGGGTCAGCCTTGGAGACGTAAGCCGTCTTGTAGGCTGCGAACAGCAGTGCGACCACTGCCAGGATGGGTGCCAGATAAATCATGGTCTTCTTCACTCCTAATCTAATGCTCTATCTCTTGCGGCAGCTCCGGAGAGCTGCCCTATCCGACTACTTATGATATACCGAAATGGCCGGAATTGCAATTCTTTTTTTGTGGAATACCCATTAATTTTATGAAAAGAAGATTGTCTTTTTTGTGACATTTTTCAGTCGGAAAACGATTTTTCATTTTCGTTTAAAAATTTGAATACAAGCAAAAACAAATTCCCGGTTTCCTTCCGAAAATTCAACCCGGGCGGGATAGATTAAAAAAAACACCGGCAGCCGAGGCTGCCGGTGAAAATGCGATTATTCGAAGTCGAGCACGCGCTCCATGCGCACCAGCGTGAGGCGGTTGCGGATGGCAGCGGAGATGTGGAGCATCTCGTCGCCCAGGGCGGGATCGATGCCAATGTGCTCCGGCAGGTACTTGGCGTTGATGGCCTTGTACAGAGCCTCCATCTCCTCCACGGGCGGGATGGTGTTGATGAGCTCAACGATCTCATCCCAGTGGTCCACGATGTTCTGGGGGTCGAAGGTGCCCAGCACGTCGTTCTCGTTCTCCTTGACGATGCCGTCGGCCAGACGCTCGCCGAACTTCTCCGTGATCCACTCGCGGGTCAGAGGCTCGAACTTCTTGGCCTTGGGGGTCTTCTTTGCCAGACGGTGATACTCCTTGCAGCAGGCGAAGGTGCCGACGCCCACGCACTCGCCGTGGATGCCCTCGGCGTTCTCGAAGCGCGGAGGCTTCATCTCCACCAGGTGGGCCATCAGGTGCTCAGCGCCGGAGGCCGCGCGGGAGTGGTGCAGCAGCTGCATGGTGAGGCCGGACTCCATCTGGGCCATGGTCATGGCCTCGTGGTCGGGCTCGCCGCCGGCGGCCCAGTCGTCCGCGGCCTTGCGCATGATCTGCAGCGCATGGGCAGAGAGGTCGGCCACCATGGGGCAGAAATACTCGCCGTCCACGATGTGGGAAATCTTCCAGTCCACCAGAGAAATGTACTTGGAGAGAATGTCGTTCACGCCGCTGGCCACCAGACGCTTGGGCGCGCCCTTGATGATGTCCAGGTCGGCCACCACCAGAACCGGAGCCACCATGGGGATGGACTTCTTCTGGCCTTCCAGAATGACGGAGCAGATGTCGGCGGTGAAGCCGTCGGAGCTGGCCAGCGTGGGCACGGCCACGAAGGGGATGCCCAGCTTGTAGGCGGGATAGCGGCCGAAGTCCATGATGGTGCCGGCGCCGTAGGCCACGATGACCTCGATGTTGTCCAGCTGCTTCATCATATCCTCGATGAGGACGTCCTCGCTGCGCAGGCCCTGGCCCGGGAGCACGATCTCCTGGTCGGCCTTCACATGCTTGCCCTCGGTCAGGGCGTAAATGTTGCTGTCATAAACGACGGCGCGGCGCTTACCGGCCAGGCCCACCGCCTCCATATACTCCTCGAACTTCGCCGTGGCGCCGTATTCCACGACCACCATCTTGGTTTCCAGCGAATGCTCGCGGCCGCAGACGCACTTGCCCACGTATTTGGAGCAATCCATAATCATAATGTGTTCCCTCCATTTTTCATTTTTTGCTTTGGATAGATACCATTATACACCAGATCATCCGGGACGAAAAGGGGGAAATTCATAAAAAATCGAGTTTTAGGATGTAAAAATGAATGGATCCATCCGAGCGTGGAGAGTTGAGCGTGAAGAGTGAAGTTGTTGTGTCGCTCCGCGACCTATTAAAAACGTGCCATACTTTTCATTTGTGAAACTCCACTCTCCACTCTTCACTCTACACTCTTGCATTCGCCGAATCCAACGTTCCTTTCACTCTTCTCTCGTCCATGCCTGGACGAAGCGGATGAAGGCCTGCACCAGAGGCGGCGCCGCCTTCCGGTCCGGGATGGCGATGGCGATGGTGCGGTGGGCCGGCGGGTCCAGCTCCCGGATGACCACATCGTGGTTGTCGCTCTGGAGCACCAGCTCGTGGGTGATACAGATGCCGAGGCCGCTCTCCGTCATGGAGATCAGGGCGTAGTCATCGGCGGTCTGGAAGCGGATGTCCGGCGTGACGCCCTGGCTGGTCAGATAGCGCTGGGCGTCCCGGTTGGTGCTGTCCACCAGACTCACCACCGGCTCTGCGCCGAACTGGGCGGCAGGGACCCGCTCCCGGTCCGCCATGGGGTGGCCCTGGGGCAGCACCGCCAGGAGCCGGTCCTCCTTCACGGGGATCATCTCGCACTCCAGGGCGTCGGGCAGAGACACGAAGCCGAAGTCCACCGCCCCGCTGCGGACGTAATCGTCCACCTCGGCGTAGGCGCCGTCGAAGAGCTTGAACTGGGCCTCGGGGTGGTCGGACTGGAAGGCCTTCATCATGGCAGGGAGCCAGCTGACCGCCACACTTTTAAATGTAGCGATGCGGATCACCCGCTCGCCCCGCTCTCGCTCCTCCTGCACCGTCTGCTGAAGGGCGTCGTCCGCCTGGACCACCTGCTGCACCGCCGGCCAGACCCGGCGTCCCTCCCGGGTGAGGTGGACGCCGCCGCGATTGCGCACCAGCAGCGGAAAGCCGAACTGCTTTTCCAAAGCGTTGAGATTCTGGGTCAGGGCGCTCTGGCTCACGCCCAGGGCCTCCGCCGCCGCGGACACCGACCGGCGCTCCACGGTCTGGACAAAGGCCCGATATTGCTTCAAACTCATGGGATTCCTCCGATTTGCATAAGGTTTTCTAATGCTTTGCTGTCAGTATATACCAGTATTGTGCCCTTGTCAACGTTTTTTCTTCGTCAAAACCGAAAAAAATGTTGGTTGCAGCTTGACAAAAACGCTGGTTTCCAGTAAACTACAGTTGTTTTTTCAGCCGCGGCATTGCATAAGAAAACCTAATATAAGCCGCAAGCACAGAGGAGGCATTCATCATGAACGCAGAACTGCTGGCCATGCTTCTTTATTTCGTGGTCGTCATCGCCATCGGCGTCTATTTCTTCCTGAAGAGCCGCAATGCGGGCTCCGGTGAGAAGGACTACTTCCTGGGCGGACGCCAGATGAACGGCTGGGTCGCCGCGCTGAGCGCCGGCGCCTCGGACATGAGCGCCTGGGTGCTCATGGGTCTGCCCGGCTCCATCTATCTCTATGGCGTCGGTCAGGTCTGGATCGCCGTGGGTCTCGCCATCGGCACGATCCTGTCCTGGATCTTCGTGGCGCCGAACCTGCGCCGCTACTCCATCCGGGCCAACGACTCCATCACGATCCCGCAGTTCCTGACCAACCGGTTCCTGACCAAGAACAAGGGTCTGCAGATCGTCTCGGCCATCGTGTTCGTGATCGCATACTGCGTCTACTCCGCATCCAGCATCTCCGCCTGCGGCACGCTGTTCAACACCGTGCTGGGCGTGGAAAAGAGCACCGCCATGATCGTGGCTACGGTCATCATCCTGCTGTACGTGTTCCTGGGCGGCTTCAACGCCGTGTGCTGGACGGACTTCTTCCAGGGTCTGCTGATGCTGGCCGCTCTGATGCTGGCGCCCATCTTCGCCGTGTTCGCCATGAACGCTGCCGACTTCGTGGCCCCCGCCATGGAGTTGCCCGAGAACTACTACAGCCTGCTCTCCGGCGGCGGCTGGAACTGGAAGAGCCTGTCTGACATCCTCTCCGGCTTCGGCTGGGGTCTGGGCTACTTCGGCATGCCCCACATCATCATCCGCTACATCTCCATCCGCTCCGAGAAGGAGATGCGCACCAGTCAGGTGGTGGGCAGCACCTGGACCACCCTGATCCTGGCCATGTCCGCCGTGGTGGCGCTGGTGGGCCGCAAATTCCTGGGCGCCAGTCTCACGGACCAGAGTCTGGTCTTCGTGAACATCGTCCGTGCGGTCTTCCCCACCTTCATCTCCGGTGTGCTCCTGAGCGCCATCCTGGCCGCTGCCATGAGCACCGCCGACTCCCAGCTGCTGGCCTCCAGCTCCGCCTTCGCGTCGGACATCTATAAGTCCGTCATCCGCAAGGGCGCCTCCGACAAGGAGATGCTCTGGGCCGGACGCGCGGCGGTGGCCGCCATCGCCGTGGTGGCCTACCTCATCGCCGTGAACCCCAACAGCGGCGGCATCATGGATCTGGTCTCCAACGCCTGGGGCTTCTTCGGCGCGGCCTTCGGCCCCGTGATCCTGCTGGCCCTCTACTGGCGCCGCCTGAACTATGCCGGCGCGGTGGCCGGCGTGGTGGTGGGCTTCGCGGTGGACTTCATCTGGTTCAAGTTCCTGGCGGGCTCCACGGGTCTGTATGAGATCATCCCCGGCTTCATCTGCGGCCTCATCGCCGCTGTGGTGGTGACCCTCTGCACGAAGGCCCCCAGCAAGGAAGTCACGGACCTGTTTGATTCCTACAAGGCCCTCACCGACTGAAATACATTGTAAAGATAACCGGGACGCTGCTGGCAGCGCCCCGGTTTTTTGGCGGGAAAACAAAAACGCACAGAGTGGAGTACTCTGTGCGCTTTCGCTGTTAATGAGGACAAAATGAAAAAGAATCGCATTGCTTCTTATGGGTTTTAAATTACCAAAGAATTATTACGGAAAAAAGAGAAGAATTATTTCAGAATTATTAAATATCGACAATTTTTTGTCTTATTCCAGGAAAAGGCCCCAATTCGTGCCTTCTGGCGCCTCACCTCGCCAGGTAACCACGGGCGTTCCGCCCTGGTCCGATGGTTTGCGCAGGATGCCCTGGGCAGCGCCGAAATGGGCCAGAAGGGCCTGAATGGCAGCGTCCTCGCCATCAGGCGTCAGGAGCTCCAGCACATAGAGCTTCCCATCCCGGATTTCACAGGCGCAGCAGCCTGCGCCCACGGCAAACAGCCCGCCGCCGGAATCGGCGGAGTAACGCTGCTGCACCCGCAGCAGGGCTTCCGGCAGCAGAACATGGGGCTTCGCGCCCAGCAGGGTTTCCCGCAGGGCCTGATACTCCAGGGCCTCCAGCGGGCGGATCTCCAGCATCGGCGCCTCCGGCCGGGCAGAGAATTCCAGCTCCTGCACATAACTCACGCTGCATGCCTCCATGCGTGCCGCGTACCAGGGAAAAAGGCTCTCCTCCGCCGGACGGGTGTACAGCAGCAGCGAGCGCCGGTCGGCAAAGTCCATCATGGCCTGCAGGAGCTGCGCGGCATAGCCCCTCCCCCGCTGCGTCGGGTCCGTGGCCACGGCGTAGACATAGCCCGCCGCCTGCATGCCGGTTTCCGTCAGGAGCCAGCCGCCGGGCAGCAGATAGGCCATGGAGCAGATCACGTCGCCCTTTCGCACCACCCAGCCGGCGGACTCCGGCGGAAAGCGGTCAAAAAAGGCCTGGACCGTCTCGGGCTCGTCGCCGAAGACCTGCTCCCAGAGCCGGTGCAGCCGGGGCTGGTCGGTGTTTTCCGCCCGCTCGATCAAGATCTCATCCATTGGCGTACACCTCCGGGCAGATGGCCCGGATCTGCTGGCGGATGCCCCGCAGATCCTCAAAGGTCTCCGGCCGCTTGGACAGGTCCCGCAGCAGCGCGGAGGGATGGTAGATGGCGGTGCAGGCCCGGCCGTTTATGGTGTACCAGGCGCCGTGCTCCCGGGTGATGCGGAAGTTTTCGCGGATCAGCGCCATGGCGGCGATGCGGCCCAGGCAGATGATGATGGCCGGGTCCAGCAGCGCGATCTGCCGCCGGAGCCACTCGGCGCAGCTTTCCTGCTCCACGAACAGCGGGTCCCGGTTCCGGGGCGGGCGACACTTGACGATGTTGGCGATGTAGACCTTCGTGCGGTCCAGATCGATCATCTCCAGCATGTCGTCCAGAAGCTTTCCCGCCGGGCCCACAAAGGGCTCGCCCTGCAAATCCTCCTGCTCGCCGGGACCCTCCCCCACCAGCAGGACGCGGGCATGCTCGTTGCCCACGCCGAAGACCAGGTTGTGCCGCTGCTCATGCAAGGCGCACCGGGTACACCCGGCGCAGTCCGCCTTCAGCTGCTGCCAGGAATCTGCCATGCCGAAGCCTCCTTTAAAATTGGTTGATTTTCCCAATATTTTGAACTTATGGTTACAGGTATTGTTTTTTCCGGCCGGGTATAGTATAATACCTTCGATTTTTTTGGATATGATACATTTGATTTCATTATACGGCAACTGCGCCGAAATCTCAAGTTGATTCTGGTTCTGCGCCCCATAAGTGAGGTTTTTGAATATGACAGGATTTGAACAGTTTCTGACGGCCGGGAAAAAGGGCCTTCTGATCGGCATCGGCGGCGTGTCCATGTCGCCGCTGGCCGAGGTGCTCCACGACGTGGGCGTCACCATCGTGGGCTCCGACATGCACGAGAGCGCCAACACCCGGATGCTCCGGGAAAAGGGCATCGAGGTCTCCATCGGACATCGGGCCGAGAACATCACGGAGGATCTGAACTTCGTGGTGCGCACCGCCGCTGTCCACGACGACAATCCCGAGATCGTCGCCGCTCGGGCCAGAAACATTCCCGTCTTTGAGCGCACCCAGGCCTGGGGCGCTATCTCCAAGGACTACGCCAATGCCCTGTGCATCTGCGGCACCCACGGCAAGACGACCACCACCTCCATGTGCACCCACATCATGATGGCGGCGGAGAAGGACCCCACCGTCATGATCGGCGGCACCCTTCCCCTGCTCCACGCCGGTCACCGGGTGGGCAACGGCGACACCATCATCTTCGAGTCCTGCGAGTATTATAATTCCTTCCTGTCTCTGAGCCCCACCATCGCCGTGGTGCTGAACATCGAGGCAGATCATCTGGACTTTTTCAAGGATCTGGACGACATCAAGGATTCCTTCCGCGCCTTTGCCAACCGGGTTCCGGAGACCGGCATCATCATCGCCAATCTCGACGATGAGAACACCATGGAGGCCCTGCGCCCCCTGGGCCGGCAGATGCTGACCTTCGGTCTGACGGAAGCAGCCGACGTCCACCCCGCCAACATCGAGCGCCGGGGGGCCAAGTCGGAATTCGATATCATCTACAAGGGCGAATGTATCACCCGCGCCGTGATCCACATTCCCGGCGAGCACAACATCCGCAATGCGCTGGCTGCCGCCGCCGCCACGCTGCAGCTGGGCGTGAGCCCTGCGGCGGTGAAGTATGGTCTTTCCGGCTTCCAGGGCGCCGGACGCCGGTTTGAGTTCAAAGGCAAGTTCAACGGCGCCGATCTCTATGACGATTACGCCCACCACCCCAGCGAGCTCTGCGCCGTGCTGGACGCAGTGGAGGCCCTGAACTACACCCGCACCATCGTGGTCTTCCAGCCCCACACCTACAGCCGCACCCACGCCCTGTTCGAGGATTTCCTGAAGCAGCTGGCGCGGCCCACCATCACCTATCTGGCAGAGATCTATGCCGCCCGCGAGCAGAACACCATCGGTATCTCCTCCCGGGATTTGGCGGAACGGCTGCCCAACGCCCGCTTTTTCGAGACCTTTGCCGAGATCGAGCAGTCTCTGGCTGAGACCGCCCGTCCCGGCGACATCATCCTCACCATCGGCGCCGGCGACGTGTTTCGCATCGGCGATCATCTGATGGCCCAGCAGAATTAATCCCGTAATCACCATGAGCAGCAGCCGAGGCCAAATACCGGACTGCTGCTTGTGTTTTACATACAGGAGCGTTGACACCCGCGCAAAAACCGTCGGCCCTCCCCACCCTAACGAAAGCGAGTTATAATTACATGAAAAAAAGAATCCTGGCCCTTGTGCTGGTTCTGGTCATGGCTTCGACGCTGATTCCGGCGTCCGCCGCCTCCAACGAGGAGGCCGTCTGGAACTTCTTCAAGGCACAGGGCTTCTCCGACGCTGCTGCCGCCGGCATCATCGGCAATCTCCACATCGAGTCCGGCTGCAGCCCCATCAACCTCTCCCAGACGGCCAACAACCGCTCCGGCTATTCCGACGAGGGATTCACCGCCGCCGTGGACAGCGGAGAGATCTCCCGCTCGGAGTTCATGCAGTCCACCCAGTTTGCCGCCAGCGGCGAATATGCCTACGGCATCGCCCAGTGGATGTACCACAGCCGCAAGGGAAACCTTTACGACTACGCCCAGTCCAAGGGCGTCAGCATCGGCGATCTGACCATGCAGCTGGAGTTCCTGCTCCAGGAGATGGGTCATTACAGCGCGCTGAAGGACTATAAGCACAGCTCGGACCCCGAGGACGCCGCCTATTCCTTCTGTGTGACCTTCGAGGGCACTTATCACGCCCTGTCCAACCGGCAGAGCTACGCGGCCCAGGTCTACGAAAAGTACACCGGCAAGACCCTTCACGCCACCCCGGCGCCCACGCCCACGCCGACGCCGACGCCGACCCCCACGCCCATTCCCACCGTGGGCGGCTTCCAGGACGTGTATGAGACTGATTATTACGCAAACGCCGTCCTCTGGGCCGTGAACAAGGGCGTCACCGCCGGCACCACCAAGACGCATTTCACGCCGCACGGCGAATGTACCCGGGCCCAGATGGTCACCTTCCTCTGGCGGGTGAACGGCCAGCCTGAGCCAAACTCAGACGCAAGCCCCTTCCAGGACGTGAAGGAAGGAAAATACTATACCAAGGCCGTCCTCTGGGCGGTGGAGCAGGGCATCACCGCCGGCAAGACCAAGACCAGCTTTGCCCCGGATGAGGTCTGCACCCGCGCTCAGGCAGTCACCTTCCTCTGGCGGGCAGCCGGCCAGCCGGACTCCACCGTGAAGGAGAACCCCTTCAAGGACGTGAAGGCTTCCAGATTCTATTATCACGCCGTCCTCTGGGCCATCCAGCAGGGCGTCACCGCAGGCAAAAGCGCGACCAAATTCGGGCCGAACGACACCTGCACCCGGGCCCAGATCGTGACGTTCCTCTTCCGCGATCAGGCAAGCAAAGCACCGGACTGAATCCACATAGAAACCCGACCAGTCAATCGACTGGTCGGGTTTTTGTTTCAGTTGAAATGTCCGGCGTTGACCTCGAACAGGCGGTCGCACTGTTTCCGCAGCTTTTCGTGCTCCGGCAGCTCCAGTTTCGGATCTTGCTGCAGCAGGGCCTGGGCGGCAGTCCGTGCATCCTCCAGCACGTTCATGTCTGTCATGAGATCGGCCACGTGCATCTCCGGCAGGCCGTGCTGCCGGCTGCCGAAGAAGTCGCCGGGGCCCCGGGCCTTCAGGTCCGCCTCCGCGATCTTGAAGCCGTCAGTGGTGTCCTTCATGACCTTCAGCCGGGCCTTGGCCTCCTCGGTGTCCGAATCGGACACCAGGATGCAGTAGGACTGGAAAGCGCCGCGGCCGATGCGTCCGCGCAGCTGGTGGAGCTGAGACAGGCCGAAGCGCTCGGCATTCTCCACGATCATCAGCGCCGCGTTGGGCACGTCCACGCCCACCTCGATGACCGTAGTGGCCACGAGGACGTCCGTCTCCCGGTTGGCAAAGGCCGCCATGATGGTTTCCTTGTCTTTGGCCTTCATCTTACCGTGGATGCAGGCCACCCGCCGGTGGGGCAGCGAACGCTGGAGGTTCACCGCGTGCTCCTCCGCGCTTTTCAGGTCTCCGGGGAGCTCGTCGTTTTCCTCCACCATGGGGCAGACCACGAACACCTGCCGTCCCTCGGCGATGAGCTTGTCCATGAAGGCCAACAGCCGCTGGCGGTAGCGCTCGTCCACCACGTAGGTCTCCACCGGATGGCGGCCCGGAGGCAGCTCATCGATGACGGAGACGTCCAGATCGCCGTAGATCATCAATGCCAGCGTTCGGGGAATGGGCGTGGCGCTCATGACCAGGGTGTGGGGATGATCGCCCTTTTCCGTGAGGGCGGAGCGCTGCTCCACGCCGAAGCGGTGCTGCTCATCGGTGATGACCAGGGCCAAGTCGTGAAACTGCACGGCCTCCTGGATCAGGGCATGGGTGCCCACGGCCACGTCGATGGCGCCGTCGGCAAGATGGGTATAGACCTCCCGCTTTTGCTTGGCGGTCATGGAGCCGGTCAGCCGGCCCACCCGCAGACCCAGAGGCTCCAGAAGGGTGAGCAGCGTCTTTTCGTGCTGCTCGGCCAGGATTTCCGTGGGGGCCATGAAGGCGCTCTGGCAGCCATTTTTCCAGGCGTACCAGATGCAGGCCGCCGCCACCAGAGTCTTGCCGCTGCCCACGTCGCCCTGAATCAGCCGGTTCATGGGCGCGCCGGAGCAGAGGTCTCGGATGGCGTCGTCCACCGCCCGGCGCTGGGCACCGGTGGGCCTAAACGGGAGGGAACGGTAGAATTCCTCGAGGGGGTAAGGTTTGAGCTTTCGTCCGCCGGTCTTTTCTCTTCCGGCGCGCATGCGCTGCATGGCGCAGGCCAGCACGAACAGCTCCTCGAAGATCAGCCGCCGACGGGCCAGCTCCAGGGCTCCCATGTCCGCGGGAAAATGGATGTTCTCGTAGGCAAAACCCGCCTGGGCCAGGCCGTATTCCCGCAGCACCGATTCCGGCAGCGCGTCCGGCAGCTGCCCTGCGCAGGCGTCCAGCGCGGCACGCTGGGCATCCAGCATGACCCGCTGGTTCAGACCGGCGGAGAGCGGATAAACGGGCATGATACGCCCGGTGATGCTGCCGGGAGTGCCGGCCCGGCTCTCCGGCTCGCAGACGGGGTTCGTCAGGGTCTTGCGCTGGCCCAGGACACCCACCTTGCCGTAGAAGATATAGCTCTCGCCCTTATGGAGCTGGTCCTTGCGGTAGCTTTGGTTGAAGAAGGTCACGTCCACGGCGCCGGTGTCGTCCACGGCCCGGAGCTTCACCAGCTCCATGCCCCGGCGGATGCGGTTCAGTCGGGGCTCCTGGGCCACCATGGCCCGGATGCAGACCGTGTCCCCCGGCACCGCCAGGAAAATGGGTGTGAACTTGCTGCGGTCCTCGTACCGACGCGGAAACAGCGTCACCAGATCCCGCAGGGTGGTGACGCCTAATTTCTGAAATGCTTCGACCTTCTTCGGCCCCACCCCGGGCAGGGCGGAGACCGGTGTATCCGGGCCGGAGATGACTTGCTTTTTGTTCATTTTACGTAGCTCACCGTGTATTCCTTGGTGTCGGTGGTAAACACGCCGTAGAGGCCGTCCGTAGCGACGATGCGCCAGTCGTTGGTCACCAGCAGCATCTCAAAGCCGCCGTAGGTGCGCCAGTAGTTCAGTGCCGCCCGCTCGCCCTTGACGAACAGGGCCGTGGACAGGCAGTCCGCCAGCTGACCGTCGTTGCAGATGATGGTCACGGAGCGCAGACCGCTGTTGGCAGGCTCGCCGTTTTCCGGGTTCAGAATGTGGTGATACAGTGCGCCGCGGGTGGTGAAGCTCACGTCCGTGCTGGCCGTGGTGACCACGGCGGTCTCCCCCAGGGTCAGATAGCCGATGTAGTCGGCGCTGTCATTGGGGTCCATGACGGCAATGTTCCACTTGCTGCCGTCGGGCTTGAGCCCCAGGGTCTGGACGTTGCCGCCCATGGTGATGTAAGCGCTGTCCACGCCGGCGGCTCGCAGGGCGCTGATGGCGTAGCCGGTGGCGGCGCCCTTGGCAACGGAGGCCAGGGTGATCTGAGTGCCTGCCGGCATGGTCAGCAGATAGCCGCTGTTCTCCTGATCCGGAGACAGGCTGATGCGGTCCATGCCTGTATTCTCCAGCAGGGGCGCAATGGTGGCCTCGTCCGGGACGGTGTACTGCTCGTCCAGAAAGCCCCAGGCCTTGATCAGGGGATAAAGCGTCAGATCCAGCGCGCCCTCCGTCCGCTGGGAGACCGTCTGGGCGGTCTGGATCATGCCCGCCATCTGGGCGTTCACCACCGTGGCTTCTCCACCGGCGTGGTTGATGGCATAGACCTTGCTGCTCTCCAGCTCCGGATCCAGAAGCGCCTCCATGCTTGTGTAAACAGCCCTGGCGTCGGCGATGCCCTGCTCGGCGTGACGGCCGTAGGCCACGATGTCGATGAGGGCGTTCATGGAGAAGATCTCCTCCCGACTCTCCTTCTCCGCGCCGCAGCCCGCCAGGGACAGCAGCATCAGAAGCGAGAGCGTCAGCGCAATCCATTGATGTTTCCGCATATTGAAAATCCTTCTTTGATGGTTCATACAAATAATGTACATGATTCCAACCGGTTTGTCAATTCGCCGGAGACTCCGGAAGGTGCGCCATAGCGTAGCGGTAAAAGGCCTCCGCCGCGGGAGAGCGCTCCCCCGCCGCAGGCGCGGCTATGCCGATCTCCACAATGCAGGCGGGCTCCGTGGGCAGGACGGTGATGTGATCCAGACTCAGACCGTAAGAGAGAACGGCGTTATTCAGACTCACGCCCAGGCCCGCCGCCACCATGGCATAGGTGGAGCGCACGTTGGCGGAGGAATACCGCGCCTGCGGCTCCAGATGGTTTTGCGCGAACGCCCGGGCATTGTCCGTATCCTGTCCGGCGTAGGTGCTGATATAGGGGTCAGCCAGAAAGTCCCGCAGCGGATAGACGCCGTCGTGAACCCGGGGATGATCCTCCGGAACCCAGGCCAGCAGCGGGTCTTGCAGCAGGGGGCGGAAATCGAAGCTTCCCTCCCGGCGGCTGACGATGGCGAAGTCCGCCTCATGGGCCTCCATGGCGGCGCAGAGCTCCGCGCTGCTGCCATGGAGAAACTCCACCTCGATGCCAGGGTGCTCGGCACAGAAGCCGGCGATGGTCTCCGCCAGCCAGTCGTAGTAAACGGCATAGACGCTGCCCACCCGCACGGTGCCGATCTCCACGCCCCGGAGGGCTGCCGCCTGCTCGGTGTAGTGCCGGCCCAGCCGGGCCAGCTCCCGCACCGTGGGCAGGAGCGCTTTACACTCCGCCGTGGGCTCCACCCCGCCCCGGCTGCGCACCAGCAGCGGGAAACCCGTCTCCGCCTCCAGCGCCGCCATCATCCGGCTGACGCCCGAGGGCGTATAGCCCAATTCCTCTGCCGCAGCCGAGAGGCTGCCGGTCTCCAGCACCCGGAGCAGAGCTGTGCATTTTTCCGTATCCAAGGCTGCACCTTCTTTGCGCTTTTGTCAAAGAACGATTGATAAACATTCGTTTTACGCAAATATAACCCGGTGCTATACTCGGTGTCAAGAAAAAGTTCGGAGGTGCCGCCATGAAAACGAAAAAACGAACCCAGCGCAGTGCGGAAATCCTGCTGGCATCCATCATTTGCGCCCGTTCCACGGGCTATCTGTTCTCCAAGCTGATTCTGGAGGGCATGGGCGTATTCAATCTGCTTGCAGTCCGATTTTTACTGGGCTTTTTGTTGCTGGCGGCGCTGTTTTTGAAGCGTCTGGTACGCATTGACCGCCGGAGTCTCATTGCTGGACTCGTCATGGGCGGTATGTTCTTCCTGGTCATGACGGCGGAATTGAACGGGTTGAAGCACACGGCCAGCAGCACGATCTCCTTCCTGGAAAACACCGCCATTGTGCTGGTGCCGCTGCTGCAGGCAGCGCTGAGCCGCTCCCTGCCGCGGAAAAAGGCGGTGGCCTCCGCCCTGCTGAGTCTGGCGGGCGTGGGCCTGCTGACTCTGAGCGGCACGGTAAAGCTTGGTCTGGGCGAGCTCTTCGGCATCCTGTCCGCCATCCTCTACGCAGCCGCGATCCTCACCACGGACAAGGTTACCCACAGCGGCATCGACGCCCTGGCTGCCGGCATCGTGCAGGTGGGCACGGTAGGCGCACTGAGTCTCGTTGCCTCGCTTTTGACCGAAACACCGCGGCTCCCCATGGGCGCGGAATGGATCGGCGTGGTGATGCTGGCTGTGGTCTGCACGGGCTTCGGCTTTACCCTCCAGCCCGTGGCTCAGAGCGGTACCACCGCCGACCGGGCGGGGATGTTCTGCGCCATCAATCCGCTGGTGGCCTCGGTGCTGGGCGTGGTGTTCCTCCACGAGCAGATCGCGCCCCAGGGCGCCCTGGGCGCTGTGCTGATTCTGGCGGGCATCCTGCTGAGCGAGCTGCCGGAGGAAAAACTGCCGAGGCTCTTAAAATTGAAACGTTGCTGACATGAGAAAACCGCTGTGGAGGATTCTCCACAGCGGTTGGTTTTTATGGGGTTTGGGTTTACTTGGAGCAGATCTCTTTCGTGTCGCGGGCGATGACCAGCTCCTCGTTCGTGGGGATGACGAAGACCTTCACCTTGCTGTCGGGGGTGGAGATCATGATGTCCTCGCCGCGCTTGGAGTTGGCCTCCTCGTCGATCTTTACGCCCAGGTAGCCGAAGTACTCGGCGATGGCGGCACGGGAAGACTTGCTGTTCTCGCCCACGCCGGCGGTGAAGACGATGGCGTCCACGCCGTTCATGGCGGCCACGTAGGAGCCGGCAACCTTGGCGACCCAGTAGTGGAACATGTCCAGAGCCAGCTGGGCGCGCTCATTGCCCGCGGCTGCGGCGCTGTCCAGATCGCGGAAGTCGCTGCTGACGCCGGAGACGCCCAGCACGCCGGACTTCTTGTTGAGGATGCTCAGCATCTCGTTGATGGAGATCTTATACTTGTTCATGATGAACTGCACGACGCCGCTGTCCAGATCGCCGCAGCGGGTGCCCATGGGCAGGCCGACCAGCGGGGTGAAGCCCATGGAGGTGTCCACGCACTTGCCGCCGTCGATGGCCGCGATGGAGCTGCCGTTGCCCATGTGGCAGGAGATGATCTTCAGCTCTTCGATGGGCTTGCCCATCAGCTCGGCGCAGCGCTTGGAGACGTAGCGGTGGCTGGTGCCGTGGAAGCCGTAGCGGCGGATGCCGTCGTTCTTGTAATACTCATAGGGAATGGCGTACATGAAGGCCTTGCCGGGCATGGTCTGGTGGAAAGCGGTGTCGAACACGGCCACCATGGGAACGTCGCCCATGACCTTGCGGCAGGCGTTGATGCCGGTGATGTTGGCGGGGTTGTGCAGGGGCGCGAAGGGGGTGCACTCCTCCAGCGCGGCCATGACAGCGTCGTCGATCTTGACGGAGCTGGCGAACTTCTCACCGCCGTGGACCACGCGGTGGCCGACGGCGTCGATCTCGTGCATGGAGTACACCACGCCGTACTTATCGCTGGTGAGCTTGCTGATGACCTCGGCAATGGCCTCGGAGTGAGTGGGGAGATCCACATCCGCGTTGAACTCGGGCTTGCCGCCCACCAGCGGGGTGTGCTTCAGGTGGCCGTCGATGCCGATGCGCTCGCAGAGACCCTTGGCGAGGACGTCCTCGGTCTCCATATCGATGAGCTGGTACTTCAGAGAAGAGCTGCCTGCGTTGATGACCAAAATTTTCATGCTGCTTTTTCCTTTCCGTATTGTCAAATTTCAAAATTGACGGTATGATGTAGGTGTTATCACAGACCATACACCTCTATTTTAACAAGTTTTCCATAAAAGGCAAGTCTTTTTTCTGAAAGCGGGAGAAAAATATGCGAAACGTCATCGGCGTCGCCGCGGAGTACAATCCCTTCCATCTGGGACACGCGCTGCAGCTGGAAAAATCGAAAGCGCTGCTGCCCGGCGCGGCGGTGGTCTGCGTCATGTCCGGGGACTTTGTCCAGCGGGGCGAGGCGGCGATTTTTCCGAAGCATCTGCGCGCCGAGTCTGCCGTGAAATGCGGCGCCGATCTGGTGCTGGAGCTGCCGCTCCCCTGGAGTCTCGCCTCCGCCGAGGGCTTTGCCAGAGGCATGGCGGCCCTGCTTCGGGACACCGGCGTCGTGACCCACATGAGCTTCGGCAGCGAATGCGGGGACGCAGAAACACTGAAGGCCGTCAGCGCTGCCATGGGGACCGAGAGTTACCGCGCCGCGCTGCAGGAGCAGATGAAAACCGGCGTCTCCTACGCCGCAGCCCGGCAGCAGGCCCTTGGGACCGTGGGCGCGGACACCACCATATTGGACGGGCCCAATGATCTGCTGGGAATCGAATACTTAAACGCCATGGCTGCGCTGGGGGCCAACCTCTCCCCCATCGCCATCCGGCGGGAGGGCGCTGGCCATGACGAAGTCGGCACCGGCGCGCTGCGCTCGGCTTCCCAACTGCGGCAGCTGCTGCGCGCAGGCGAGGCCATCGACGGCTTTCTGCCAAGAGAGGCAGGAAAGGTCTTTTTCGATGCTGCCATGCCCGATTCGGCACGGCTGGAGACCGCCATCCTCGCCCGGCTGCAGATGCTGCCCCAGGCGGCTTTTGCGGACACGCCCGGCGCAGGCGAGGGGCTGGAAAACCTGCTGTACAAAGCGGTCCACACGGAATCCACGCTGGAGGCCGTCTGCATGGCAGCGAAGTCCAAGCGCTACGCCCTCAGCCGCATCCGGCGCATGGCCATCTCGGCGGCACTGGGCGTCACGAAGGCTGACGCGGTGGGGCTGCCGCCCTATCTGCGGGTGCTGGCCGCCAACGAGACCGGGCGCGGGCTGCTGCGGGAGATGAAAGATCGCGCCGCGCTGCCCATCCTCACAAAGCCCGCTGCGGCGAAGGAACTGCCGGAGGAAGCACGGAGAATCTTCGAGCGGACCGCCGCAGGGCATGATCTCTACGCCCTCTGCAGCTCCGACCCGATGCAGCGAACGCCCGGCGGCGACTGGCGGGCTTCGCCGATCATGCTATGAATAAAGAAACATCCCACCGAGGAAACTCGGTGGGATGTTTGCGTTTCCGA
>CAMHRJ010000010.1 GCA_946187475.1 uncultured Clostridia bacterium
AACACCACGGGCGCATCTGATCTGAACTTTGTCAACGATAAGGTCAAGTTCTCCGATGATAAAAAGATCGCCGACTGGGCGAAGGAGAACATTTACATCTGCCAGCAGGCCGGCATCTTCGGCGGCTATGAGGACGGCTCCTTCCGGGGCGGAAACAACATCCTCCGCTGTGAGGCTGCGGCAGTGATCTGCCGTCTGCTCGCCATCGAGCCGCTGGCCAAGGACCAGCTTCCCAAGTCCGAGACCAAAAAGCCTGCGAATGCGTCCAGCGATTCCTTCCGTAAAACCGTGGCGGGCTACGGCGTCACCGGCGTGGAGTTCAAGGGCTATCGCGCAGGTGTGATTCTGGCCAAAGATCAGTTCTACCACACGGAGTCCGACGCCTCCATGGCCAAGCGCTCCGGCGCCCAGATCGTCTGCAACGGTCCCTTCTTCAACAATCACGGCGACCTGACCACCTACATCTCCGCCGTGGTGGATGGAAGAGCCCTGCGCATTGAAAACTCTCACTATCCCTACCAGAGCTATCTGGTCCTGGACGAGAACGGCAACGCCTCCATGCAGTTTTTGAAGATCATGCAGACGGCCTCTCTCATTCGGGACGATGAGGTGATCACCCAGTACGAAGAGGTCGGATGCAACTACGACTTCGGCAGCACCGACGGCACCCGCATGGTCTTCACCTCCGCCTTCGGCGACAAGATCCCCGGCAAGGTCAAGTGCGCCGCTGTCTGCGACGCCAACGGCATCGTCACGAGCGTGTTCGATTCCTCCACGGCCAAGAGTGTCACGATTCCCAAGGACGGCTTCGTCCTGTGTCAGCGCCAGCGCCGGGATACCGGCACCGAGTATCGGTGGGACAGCTTCTTCACCGACTGCCGGAAGGGCGACAAGATCGAACTGACCCTGTCCTATGAGGGCTCCAGCGTCCAGAACATCCGGACGGCCTTCAGCGGCGGCGCCACGGTGGTGAAAAACGGAAAGGCCTACGGCAATGCCAGCACCTACGCCCAGGAGGGCGTGACGGAGTACGCGGCCTATGCCACCTCCTCGCCCCGCACGGGCATCGGCGTGAAGAAGGACGGCACCGTGGTCATCGCGGTCGCCACCTGCACCTTCCAGGGTCTCGGCCAGGTCATGGCGGGCCTGGGCTGCGAGACCGCCATGGTGCTGGACGGCGGCGCTTCCACCGCGCTCTACGTCAACGGCAATACGATTTATTCCGCCGGACGTCTGCTCAGTCATATGCTGACGTTCTCCAAGTAAACCATACGCATCCAACGGCGTCCTCGGGAAGGGGACGCCGTTTTTCTGCCCGGGAACAAACCCAAAGGGGGATTCGTCTTTTGGTTATAGATTCCGATAAAGTTTACATAAAATTATTATGTAAATCTTAATTTCACAGGAACCGGTTGTAAACACAGGCAAAATATGATATACTAAATTCTAATTATGCACATGTTCGGCAAACTGCCGATTCGGAAGGAAGGAGGGAAATCCATGCCGAGTTCAGCGACCCTGCTGGGCGTACTGGCCCACACCGCGCAGTTCATTCTGCCGATTCTGGCGCTGATCGTGCTGTTTCGCTGCGTGCGCTCCATGCTGGCCGGCCGCGCCGACCCGGAGATCTGGGGCTATCTGGTGACGCCCAAGGGTGAGGTTTCTCCCCTCCGCCACTGGGAATGCATCATCGGCCGTGCCCGTTCTTCGGACGTGAGGCTGAATTTTGAAGACGTGGCCAGCGTCCACGCGGTCATGATGCGCAACGACAAGGGCGAATGGCGCATCCACGATCTCAGCCGCGGCGGCGGGGTCTATCTCAACGGCAAAAAGCTGGAGGAGACCGAGCAGATGGTGGACGGCGATATTGTTCGCTGCGGCAAGCACATGCTGAAGTTTGCCACCAACACCGAGCAGCACCGTGCCCTCCAGGAGCGCAAGCGCGAGGTGGCTGGCTGGAAGGTCAGCGCGGGCACCACGCTGTTTTTCCTGACCCTGGCCCAGCTGCTGCTGATGCTGGAGTTCTATGTCTCTCTGGGTGACGAATACCGCATCACCGCCATGCTGGCCTTCTTCGCGCTGATTCTGGTGGAATGGCTGTGCTATCTCATCATACGCACCATGGACCGCTCCGGCTTCGAGCCGGAAACCCTGGCATTTTTCCTCTGTACCCTGGGTCTGTGCATCTGTGCCACGGCCACGCCGGAGGAGCTGGTGCGCCAGACCATCCTGCTGATCGCCGGTGTGGTGCTGTTTTTCCTCTTCGGCATCTGGCTTCGGGATCTGAGCCACGTCAAGGCCATGCGCTGGCCGTTGGCGTTTTTGTCTCTGGCGCTGCTGGTGCTGAACCTGGCCGCAGCACGGGAGATGTTCGGTGCTCGCAACTGGATCACCGTGGCGGGCTTCTCTCTCCAGCCCTCGGAGCTTATCAAGGTGGCATACATCTACGTAGGTGCCACGACCCTGGACCAAATGTTCCGCTCCAAGAGCATTCTGTATTTCATCGGCTTTTCCGCCATCTGCGTGGGCGGCCTTGCCCTCATGGGCGACATGGGTGCCGCGCTGGTGTTCTTTGCCACCTTCCTTGTCATCGCCTTCATGCGCTCCGGCAGCATCGCCACGGTGCTTCTGGCGGTGGGCGGCGCTGCTATGGCGGGCATGCTGGTACTCAGCATCAAGCCCTATGTGGCCCAGCGCTTCGCCACCTGGGGCCACGTCTGGGAGGACGTGAACGGCGCCGGCTATCAGCAGACCCGCGCCCTCTCCGCGGCGGCCTCCGGCGGCCTCTTCGGGCAGGGGGCAGGTAACGGCTGGCTGAAGAACATCGTGGCCGCCAACACGGACATGGTCTTTGCCATGCTCTGTGAGGAACTGGGCCTCATCATCGCGGTCTTTGCCATGCTGGCCATCATCGCCCTGGCCATCTTCACGGTGAAAAACGCAGCCCGGAACCGCTCTTCCTATTTCGTGATCGCCGGCTGCGCCGCCGTCACCATGATGATGGTGCAGATGGGCCTGAACGTCTTCGGTACCCTGGACATCCTGCCCTTCACGGGCGTGACCTTCCCCTTTGTCAGCCGCGGCGGTTCGAGCTTGCTCTCCTGCTGGATGCTGCTGGCCTTCATCAAGGCGGCGGACACCCGCCGGGGCGGCAGCTTTGTGGTGAAGCCCGGCGCCCGGGAGAAGGAGGCGGATGCGGCATGACGAAAGTACAGCACAGAGCCATGGCGGCCCTGCTTGTGGCGGCATTTCTGCTTCTGGGCCTTGGCCTCTATATTTACCGCTTTGCCGTCCACGGCGGCGACTGGGCTACCTTCGCCGTCGGCGGCACCTATACCTCCGGCGTCATCAGCACCGGCACCATCACCGATCGCTCCGGCGTCACCCTGGCCCAGGCTGACGGCAGCACCCGCGTCTATGCCGACGACTGGTCCGTCCGCAGAGCCTGCTACCACGCCGTGGGCGACTATTCCGGCAACGTGGGCACCGGCGCCCTCAGCGCCTTTGCGGCCCAGCTTGCGGGCTATAACCCCATCACCGGCACCTACGCCTCCGGCGGCCATGAAGTGGCCCTGAGTCTGGACAGTCAGCTCTGCGTCACGGCCATGAACGCCCTCAACGGGCGCAACGGCGCGGTGCTGGTCTCCAACTATAAAACCGGCGAGATCCTCTGCATGACCTCCAATCCCACCACAGACCCTGCGGACAGCACGCTGGAGATCGCCGACGGCACCTATCTCAACCGCTGCATCAGCGCGGTCTATACCCCCGGCTCCGTCTTCAAGCTGGTCACCACCGCCGCAGCGCTGGAGAATATCCCCGATCTTGCTTCCCGCACCTATACCTGCTCCGGCAGCATCCAGGTGGGCGGCTCTGTGGTCACCTGCTCCGGCACCCACGGCGCCCAAAGCTTTGAGGACGCCCTGGCCAACTCCTGCAACGTGGCCTTTGCCCAGATCGCTCTGGAGCTGGGCGGCAATACGCTGGAGAAGTATGCCCATGACCTGGGCTTTACCGAGACCCATAAGCTGGACAGCATCACTACCGCGGCCGGCAGCTTCTTCAAGGACTCCGACGGCTCGCCCGGACTGGCCTGGTCCGGCATCGGACAGGCGGAGGACCTGATCTGCCCCTACTCCATGCTGCGTCTGGTCTCCGCCGTCGCCACCCAGGGCATCCTGCAGGAGCCCACGCTCCTGCTGGGCGAGCGGAACAACAGCACCAATCTGCTGAATGCTGCCACGGCCAACCGCATGAAGGAGCTCATGAGCTACAACGTCCACGCCCACTACGGCACGTGGAACTTCCCGAATCTGAACATCTGCGCCAAGACCGGCACTGCCGAGGTGGGCGACGGCACCAGCCACGCCTGGTTCACCGGTTTCCTGGACGATGAGGCCCATCCCTACGCCTTTGTCGTCATCGTAGAAAGCGGCGGCGGCGGTCTGGAAGCTGCCGGCAGTGTGGCCAATACCGTTCTGCAGGCCGCGGTCGCAAGGGGAGACTGAAAGAGTTTGAAGTTTGGAGTGTGAAGAGTGGAGTTTAAAAGTGTTTTCTTCGAAAACGATCTGATTTTCTATTGTTTAAACTCCACACTCCTAACTCCACACTCCACACAAAGAGAAAGTGTCAATATATGATTGATCTGACAGTAAAAGACCTCGTCAAGAGCTTTGAGGTTGGAAACAACATTCTTGACGGGGTCAGCTTTGAAGTACATACCGGCGAGCGCGTCGGCATCCTGGGCCGCAACGGCTGCGGGAAGACGACGCTCTTTCGCCTGCTCTCCGGGGAGTATGCGCCGGACAGCGGCGAGATCGTCATCCCCGCCGGCCGGCGTCTGGGCCTCATCTCCCAGATCCCGGTCTATCCGGAGGGCTACACCACCGAGGACGTCCTGCGGGAAGCCCACAGGCGGCTCTATGATCTCCAGAATCAGATCGACCAGATCGCCGAGCAGATGGCCACGGACGACAGTCCCGGCCTGCTCCAGGCTTATGACCGCCTCAGCGAGGATTTCCGCCGGCTGGGCGGCTATGACATGGAGCACGAGCGGGACCGGGTGGCAAACGGTCTGGACATCAGCGCCGCCATGCGCGAGCAGAGCTTCGAGAGCCTCTCCGGAGGCGAGAAGACTCGCGTGAACCTGGCCAGGCTCATCCTGGAGGATACGGACATCCTCCTGCTGGACGAGCCCACCAACCATCTGGACCTGCGCAGCACCGAGTGGCTGGAGGACTATCTCCTGCATTTTCACGGTACCGTGCTGGTCATCAGCCACGACCGCTATTTCCTCGACGTGGTGGCACAGCGCTGCATCGAACTGGTGGACGGGAAGGCGGAGTTTTACAGCGGCAACTACAGCTTCTTCCTGGAAGAGCGGCAGCGCCGCTTTGAGGAAAAGCGAAAACAGTATGAAAAGGATCAGGCCAAGATCGAGCAGCTCACCCGTGCGGCGGAGCAGATGCATCTCTGGGCCTTCATGGGCAACGACAAGCTCCACAAGCGGGCCTTCTCCATGGAAAAGCGCATGGAGAAGCTCCGTCAGACCGAGCGGCCCACGGAGGAGCGGAAGCTGAACGTCCATTTCTCCGAGTCTGTGTTCCGGGCCGACGAGGTGCTGGTGGTGGACAGCGTTACCAAGGGCTTTGGCGACCGAACCCTGTTTCGCGATCTCACCATGACCGTCACCGGCGCGGAGCGCATCGCCCTCATCGGCGACAATGGCATGGGGAAGACCACATTCCTCAAGCTCCTGATGAACGAGGAAACTCCGGATTCCGGCTGGATTCGCCGTGGCCCCACGGTCCGCACGGCCTATCTGCCCCAGATCGTGACCTTCCAGGACCAGAGCCGCACCATGGTGGATACCATGCTCTATGAGTGCAAGTGCCAGCCCCAGGAGGCTCGGGATCGATTGGCGGCCTTCGGCTTTCGCGGGGAGGACGTGTTCAAAACCGTGGACAGTCTCTCCGGCGGCGAGCGCTCCCGCCTGAAGCTCTGCATGCTCATGGGCAGCGAGATCAACTTTCTGATTCTCGACGAGCCCACGAACCATCTGGACATCGCCAGCCGGGAATGGATCGAGGACGCCCTCTCTGATTACGGCGAGGCCCTGCTCTTTGTCAGCCACGACCGCTATTTTATCGAAAAGTTTGCCACCCGCATCTGGGCCCTGCGGGACGGCACTTTCACGGATTTTCGCGGCACCTTTGAGGAATACCGCGCCTTTACTGCCCGGCAGCAGACCCTGCAGCAGGCGGTGCGTCAGGCGGAGCGGAAGAAGGAGCCGAAACCCAAAAAGCAGCCCAGCGCCGCCCGACAGCTCCAGAAGACGGAGAAGGCCATCGAGAAGGCCGAGGAAAAGCTGGCGGAGCTGGAGGCACAGTGTGAGCAGTTTTCCACGGACTATCAGAAGCTCATGGAGCTGGAGGAGACCAAAACCGCCCTCCAGACAGAGCTGGACGCCCTCTATGAACAGTGGGAAGCCCTCTCGGAAGGGTGAATGAAGATGAAAACAAGAATGATCTGGATTGTAATACTGCTGCTCCTGGGCGCGGTGCTCCGGTTTGTGTTCCCGGGCCATGACTTCCTGGGCTATCTCCTCTGGGGCGTGGCCGCGCTGGTGTTCCTGTTTCCGATTCTGCCGGGCTGGGGACGCTGGATCCTGGGCGCTCTGGTGGCGCTGGGATGCGCCGCGCTGGTGATTCTGGAGATCCCCATCCTCCGGGACGCCAAAACCGATGCGAATCCTCAGGCGGACTATGTGATCGTCCTGGGCGCCGGCATCAACGGCATGACGCCGTCCCTTTCTCTGCAGGAGCGGCTGGAGGCCGCGCTGGACTACCTGAACACCTACCCGGATTCCGTCGCCATCGTCAGCGGCAGCCAGGGCCCGGACGAGCCGGTGCCCGAGGCGGACGTCATGTACAGCTGGCTGGTGTCCCACGGAGCGGACCCGGCCCGTGTCATCGAAGAGACTCAGGCGGACAACACCCGCCAGAATCTCGAAAACTCCTTTGCCATCATGGGAGCCGGCGGCAGCGACCCCGCCGACGGCGTTGCCATCGTCACCAGCGAGTACCACCTCTATCGGGCCAAGCGCATGGCCGAGGCCCTGGGCGCGAAGCCTCTGGGCGTGGCGGCCCACAGCCGCCTGGACCTGCAGCTCAACTACTTCCTCCGCGAGGCCTTTGCCGCCGCGTACATGCGCGTGGCCGGCACACTTTATTGAGAAATGATGTGATCCCCATGGAAAAGGTAAACGTTTACGACTGGGATAAGACGATCTTCCCCAAGGACAGCACCGTGACCTTCTATTTCTGGTGCGTGCGCCATTGGCCCCGGGTGCTCCGGGCCCTGCCGGCAACCGTTCGTCTGCTCCCGGCCTATTGGAAAAAGAAAATCACCAAAACCGCCATCAAGGAGGTTTTTTACGGCTTTCTGCGCTATGTGCCGGACATCGACAAGGCCGCAGAGCGGTTCTGGAACGAGCAGTTCCACCGGATCAACGGCTGGTATCTGGACCAGCAGCGCTCCAGCGACATCGTGATCTCCGCCTCACCGGAGTTTCTGATCGCCGTTCCGGCGAGGCGTCTGGGCGTGCGGCTGCTGGCCTCCCGGGTGGACAGATTCACCGGCAAGACTGAAGGGGAGAACTGCTGGGGCCCGGAGAAGGTGAACCGTCTGCGCGCGGCCTACCCGGAGGTGGAGATCGAAACCTTCTACTCCGATTCCCGCAGCGACACGCCTCTGGCAGAGCTGGCAGAGCGGGCCTGGCTGGTCAAAGGACAGGAACTCTTGCCGTGGTAACGGCACAAACATAAAAGGAAGGGAGAAAACAAATGGACAGCGAAAATCGTTCCCTGCGCTGGGACTTAACCAGACCGGACTTCCGCGCCGCGGGCCGGCAGGCCCTGACGGGCCATTGGGGTCTGGCTGTGGGTGTCATGATCGCGGCAGCGCTGCTGGGCGGCATCGGCAACGGCTTCAGCGTCGATCTGAACATCGATCTGGGTGACGGCGGCTATTATTTTGATTCCAGCCTGCTGGATCAGATCCAGTATTATCTGGAGAAGTATCGCTACGTTTTCAGCGCCCTGAGCATCCTCGGCATGGTGCAGTTCATCATCGGCGGCACCATCGAGATCGGCTACAAGCGCTTCAACCTCCATCTGGTGGACGGACAGGAGGCCAGATTCGGCGACCTGTTTTCGGCCTTCAACATCTTCGGCCAGGCCTTCTGGCTGCGCCTGCGGGTGCTGCTGCAGACCATCGCCTGGGCGCTGCTGCTGATCGTGCCGGGCATCGTGGCGGCCTACCGCTACAGCATGGCGCCCTACATCATGGCCGAGAACCCGAACATCGAGGTGGGCGAGGCCATCGAGCGCTCCAAGGCGATGATGGACGGCCACAAGATGGAACTGTTTTTGCTGCACCTGAGCTTCCTTGGCTGGCTGCTGCTGTCGGTGCTGACCCTGGGCATCCTGAGTCTCTGGGTCACGCCTTACATGCAGACCACCGAGGCTTACTACTACCGCAGACTGAACGAAGCCCAGAATCCCCAGCCCAAAGAACCGGACTGGACGGACAACTACTGAGAACAGAAAAACTCCCTCCCGAATTCGGGAGGGAGTTTTCATTGGGTTTCGATCAGTCTTTGGGAGCTTCCTGGGTTTCGGTTTCCGCAGACCCGGTGGCCTCGGTCTCAGAAACCTCGCTCTTTTCAGCGTCGGTTTTTTCGGCGGTTTCCGTCTTGGTTTCCGTGGTAGAATCCTCAGCCGGCTTCACGGCGTCCTTGTCGGCCGCGTCGGTCTTGTCCGCAGACGCGGCGTCCGTCTTGGTTTCGTCGGTCTTGTCGGTGTTGGTCTCGTCCGGGGTGGTGGCGTCGGGCTCATCCGTCGTCTCCTCCGCCGGTGCGGGCAGTGCCAGCGAACGCATCAGCATGGCGACCGCCTCGGCACGGGTGGCGCCGAGCTTCGGGCCGAAGGTGCCGTCGGTGTAGCCGTTCACGATGCCCAGCTCTGCCATGGCAGAGACGTTCCACTTGGCCCAGGAGCTGATGTCCTTGGCATCCGCGAAGCGATTGATGCCGGCCTCACCCTCGGGCAGGTCGTAGCCCTTGTACTTCAGATAGCGGCTGAGCATGGCGCAGAGCTCCGTGCGGTTGATGTCACTGTTGGGCTGGAAGGTGCCGTCGGTGTAGCCCTTGACGATCTCTTCCGCGGTGGCCCAGCAGAGGGCTTTGTAATAGTAGGAGCTGGTGCTCACGTCGGAATAGTTCACATTCGGGTATTCCGCATCCACGCCGGACATGCGATAGAGCATGGCCACCAGCATGGCGCGATTCAGATTGCTGTTGGGAGACATGACCTCCGGCGCGGTGCCGTTGATGATGCCCTGGGAGACGGCGGCGGAGAGGTCCTTGTAGTACCAGGAGGTCACCTTTACGTCGCGCATGACCTTGCCGTCACCGGTGACGGTCAGCAGAGAAACGGCGCTGGGGGCGAGACCACTGGCCTCCGCAATGGCCTGGACGGTGGTGTTGGGCTCCACCGCCACGGGACCGCTGTACACGGCGCTGCTGCCATTGGGCGTGCTGCAGTCGGTGGTGTAGCGGATCACGGCGTTGCCGGCGCTGGACTTCATGGTGACATGACCGTCGGCGTAGCTGAGCTCCGGCGCGGGAGCGGGGATGTACTCAATGCTCTCCGAGGCGACATTGGAGCGCACGCTGTTCCAGCTGACCACGCTCATGGCCTTGATGGTGCAGGTGCCGCTGACGGTGAAGGGACCGGTGTACTTGGTGGCATTGGCCGGGGTGGGCGTCTCGCCATTGGTGGTGTAATAGACGCTGCCGCGGCTGTCACCGGCGATGGTGATCTTCATTCCGCTGGAATCCACGCTCTTGGTGATGGTGGGGGTCTGGATGCCGTCGGAGGTGCCGGCGCTGCCGGGATAGGCGTCAAAATAGATGGTGGCGTTTTTCAGCTCGATGCCGCGGCGGAAGAACATTTCTGCAACGGTGACGAACTGATAGCCCTGAGACTTCAGCGTGTCGATGGCACGCAGCGCACCACTGACGGAGGTGGGATAGAGGTCGTGAAGCAGCACCACGGAGCCGTCCTTGGCGTAGCGCAGGAACATGTTGTACACGCTGTCGGCGTTGCGGCTCTCCCAGTCGCGGGTATCCACGCTCCAGTAGAAGCAGGGGACGCCGGCGGTGTTCAGCACGGTCTGGTTGTAAGCGCCGTAGGGGGGACGGAGCATGTAGGTCAGATCAAAGCCCAGGGCCTTGTCCAGAATGCCGTCCGTGCGGCTCAGCTGACTCTGGATGTTTGCCACACTCAGATTGGTCAGCTGGGGATGGTTGTAGGTGTGGCTGCAGATCTGGTGACCCTCCATCCATGCGCGCTTGACGATGGCGGGATAGCTCTCTGCGTTGATGCCCTGCATGAAGAACGTGGCGTGGACGCCCCGCTCCTTCAGACCATCCAGCAGGGTGGAGGTGTACTGACTGGGACCGTCGTCAAAGGTGACGGCGATCAGTTTTTCCCCTGCGGCGTGGGCCGGCAGCGTGGGCAGCAGCGTGCTGAACAGAAGCACAGCCAGCAGCAGGGACAGAAGTTTCTTTTTCATTCTGACTTCTCCTTTTCTATAAATTTACATAATACATTATAAGGTCGAAGCCTGTCGGAATGCAACGTCTTTTTTTGTAGGAATTCGATTATATTTGTATTTCTCGAAACCTCACATCCGGGCATTGACGGATTTTATAAACTGTGGTATATTGTTATGAAATATTATCACAGGAGTGTGATGATCCGAATGGATGAGGGCAGTCGATCGTTTGCCCCGATCTTCATCATCGTGCTGCTTCTGCTGGGCGCGGCCTATTTTGCCCTGGCGGAGACGGCCTTTGCCGCAGTAAGCCGGACGCGCATCAAAATGCGTGCGGAACGCGGTGAGAAAAGCGCGCAGCGCGCACTGTATATCTTAGACCATTTCGACAAGGCGATCACGACCATCCTGATCGGCACGAACATCCTCCATCTGACCACCGCGGCCTATGTCACGGTTCTGGTCACCCGCAGATGGAGCGTCAGCGCCGTCACGGCGGGCACGCTGCTCACCACGGTGGTCGTGTTCTTCATAGGCGAGATGCTGCCGAAAAGCATCGCAAAGAAATACAGCGAGCGGTTGTCTCTGGCAACCGCAGGTTCGCTGTACTTTTTTATGGGTCTGTTTACGCCTTTTTCCTGGATTCTGACCCACATCGGCAATTTCGCTGCAAAGCTTTCCCCCAGCGATCCGGAGCTGACCGTCACGGAGGACGAGCTCTATGACATCATCGAGACCATGACCGACGAGGGCGGACTCAGCGAGGAGCGCGGCGAGCTTGTGAGCTCCGCTCTGGAGTTTGCGGACATCCCGGTGGAGAGCGTGCTCACTGCCCGGGTGGACGTGGCCGCCATCGACGTGGACGACAGCCCGGAGGAAATCCTCCAGGTGATCAGCGCCCAGCGCCACAGCCGCCTCCCGGTCTACGAGGGCAGCATCGATAACGTCATCGGCGTGCTGCAGCTGCGCCGCTACATCCGCGCCTGCGTGGCTCAGAACGGCCCCGTGGCGGACATCCGCCCGCTCTTGGACGAGGCCATGTTTGTCCACCACAGCAAGGCCATCGACGACCTCCTGCCGGAGATGAGCCGCCGGAAGATGAATCTGGCTGTCGTGACGGACAACTACGGCGGCATGCTGGGCATCGTCACCATCGAGGACATCCTCGAGGAGCTGGTGGGCGAGATCTGGGACGAGGAGGACATCGTGGAGGAGACCTTCGTGCCTCTGGGCGGCGACCGATATCAGGTGGACGCCGAGATGACCGTGGGCGAGCTCTTTGACCGTCTGGACTACGAAGACCCCGAGGATGACGAGGACTTGCAGTATAAGCTCCTCAGCGAGTGGACCTACGAGCAGTTCGCGGACATTCCCCACGAGCGGGATTCCTTCCAGTACCACGAGCTCACGGTGCGCATCCAGAATATGCGCCAGAAGCGCATCGTCACTCTGCTGGTGCACCTGGAGCGTCCGGAAGGAGGTGCCGAGGCATGATCTGGTACATCCTTGCCATTGTGGTGCTCATCGGCCTGTCGGCCTTCTGCTCCTCGGCGGAGATGGCCTATTCCTCGGCCAACCGCCTGCGGCTGGAAAACGCCATGGAGGACGGCTCCCGCCGGGCAAAAGCGGCGTTTTATATCACCGAGCACTTTGACCACGCCCTCAGCGCCATCCTCATCGGCAACAACCTGGTGAACATCGGCGCTTCGTCGGTGGCCTCCGTTGCGGCGCTGCTGCTCTCCGGCACGGACGAGTGGTCCTGGCTGGCCACGTTGATTCTCACCATTCTGGTCATCATCTTCGGCGAGACCATCCCCAAGATCCTCGCCAAGCAGAACGCCAACCGCATCTCCATGCGCTTTGCCTTCATCGTCCGCGTCATGATGGTGGTGCTGGCCCCGGTGGTGCTGCTTGTGGTGGGACTGGTGAAGCTCATCACCCTGCCCATGAAGGGCGAGCGCACCGAGACCGAGGACGAGGAAGCCGCCTCTCAGGAGCTCCAGAGCATCATCGAAACCGCCGAGGACGAGGACGTCATCGACGAAGATCGCTCCGAGTTGGTGCAGGCTGCGTTGGAGTTCAACGACGTTTCTGCCAGCGACGCCATGACCGCCCGGGTGGACGTGACTGCCATCGATATCGAAGATGATTGGGAAGAGATTCGTGCCCTGCTGGAGGATACGCCTTATTCCCGCATCCCGGTCTACGAGGGCAGCATCGACAACATCATCGGCGTGCTGTACTTAAACCGCCTCTATCGCCATCAGATCGACGATCTCATGGGCACCGGGCAGATTCGCCCGCCGGAGAATCTCCGGGATATGCTCATGGAGCCCTGCTTCGTCTATAAGACCACCAAGCTGCCCAAGGTTCTGGAGCAGCTGCGCCGGGAGAAAAAGCACCTGGCCGTGGTCACCGATGAATACGGCGGCACCCTGGGTCTCATCACCATGGAGGACGTGCTGGAGCAGATCGTGGGCGAGATTTGGGACGAGACCGACGAGGTGGAGCCCGAGGAGATCATCCCGGTTTCCGACGGCGTCTACGACGTGGACGGCGATCTGATCATCGGCGACTTCCTGGAGTTGCTGGATTGGCCTGAGGACGCCATCGATACCGAGAGCGCCACCGTGGGCGGCTGGACCCTGGAGCAGTTCGACGGCTTCCCGGAGCCCGGGGACAGCTTTGACTTTGAAAACCTCCATGTCACCGTCCAGTCCATGGACAACATGCGCGTGGAGCGCCTCCGGGTGGAGATCCGACCCGAGGAATCGGAACCGAACGAATAAAAAAGACACCGACTGCAGTCAGTCGGTGTCTTTTTTTCGATTTCGATTAAGCTTCCAACGCTTTCGTGAGCTTTGCCATATGCTTGAGCATGCCGGAGCCGATCTTCTCATCGATCTTGATGGCCAGATTCCGGGCGCCGTCCAGCATCGCCGGGTCGCCCTGCCAGTATTCCAGAAGACGCTCCCGCTCCGTGGTGCGCAGCACCTTGCCCACGGAGGAGACAACAGCAAGGGTGTCATCCAGAAAGCCAATGACCTTCCACTTGTCCGGGATCAGATCGAAGGGAAGGAACAGGTACCCGATGGAGAGCACGAAGTCCAGCTTCCGGCCTGCGGGGACCTCCCGGTCTGCCAGGATCTTGGAAACCATATACAGCGTGTCCGCCGGCAGCGCGGCAACATCCATCACCCGCTTGCCGATGTGAGGCTCCAGCTTATAGGCCGCTGCGGCGCGTCCGCGCAGATACAGCCGGTCCAGAAAATTCTGTTCTGCCATTTTCTTTCCTCCTTGGCGTTCTCTTTTTCTTGATTATAATGGTCCGCGCATCAACTTTCAACCTTTTCCTTGAAATGTACGTTGAAATTTCTTGGAATTGGCGCTATAATAGAGACAACTGTACGTCACCTGTGCACATACATCGAGAACAGAAGAAAGGGAGCTTTCAATATGGATAAAAACATCATGCGCTCGTATTCCGCCATTCTGGCGGAGGAGCTGATTCTGGCCACCGGCTGTACGGAGCCCATCGCCATCGCCTACGCTGCGGCAGTCCTGCGCCAGACCTTGGGCGCCGCGCCGGAGCGCATCCATGCGGAGGTCAGCGGCAACATCCTGAAAAACGTCAAGAGCGTCGTCGTGCCCAATACCGGCGGCATGAAGGGCATTCGCGCCGCCGTGGCCGCAGGCGTCATCGCCGGCAATGCCGACGCCGCCCTGCAGGTGATCTCCGCCGTCTCTCCGGAGCAGCTGCAGCAGATCAAGGACTATTCCGAGCAGGTTCCCATGGAGATCACCTGCATGGAGGATACGCCCTGCCTGCTGGACATCCGTCTCACCGGCGTGATCGGGGAGAACCAGGCGGTGGTCCGCCTGGCCAACAACCACACGAATATCGTCTATCTGGAGCACAACGGCGAGGTTCTGCGCAACCTGCCCATCACCGACTCCGCCGAGGACAATCTCCAGGACAAGAGCGTCCTGAACCTCCAGGAGATCCTCACCTACGCCAACGAGGTGCCCATCTCTGCCATTGAGGGCATCGTGGGCCGTCAGGTGGAGTATAACGCCGCCATCGCCCGGGAAGGTCTCACGGGCAATTGGGGCGCCGCTGTGGGCTGCACGCTGCTGGAGGCCTCTCAGGACATCCGCACCGAGGCCCGCGCCTGGGCCGCCGCAGGGTCCGATGCCCGCATGAGCGGCTGCGAAATGCCGGTGGTCATCGTCTCCGGCTCCGGCAACCAGGGCATCACCGCCTCCATGCCGGTGTACCGCTATGCCAAGCACCTGGGCGTCAGCAAGGAGAAGATGCTCCGGGCCGTGGCGGTCTCCGATCTGGTCACCATTCACCAGAAAACCGGCATCGGCCGCCTCAGCGCCTTCTGCGGCGCGGTCAGCGCCGGCATCGGCGCTGCTGCCGGTATCGCATACCTCCACGATGAACCCTATCAGATCATCGCCGAGACCGTCACCACCGCCATGGGCATGATCTCCGGCACGGTCTGTGACGGCGCCAAGCCTTCCTGCGCGGCCAAGATCGCCGCGGCGGTGGAGGCGGGCCTTCTGAGCTATGCCATGGCCAAGCAGGGCCGCCGCTTCCGGGGTGGTGACGGCATCGTCACCAACAGCGTCGAGGGCACCATCCAGAACATCGGTATCCTGGCCCGGGAAGGCATGCGCCAGACGGACAAGGTTATCCTGCAGATCATGCTCTCCTGCGAGGACGAATAACCCGCAAACGAAAAAGCTGCTATCCGATTCGGATAGCAGCTTTTTTCACGCTTTGGGCAGACTCCAGCGATAGTGGGCCGCCAGCAGCCGGATGATCATCACCGAGGCCAGGCACACCAGCATGGCCCCGCGCTGGCCCATGGGCTTCCAAAGCAGGGCACACAGCAGCGCGCCGATGATGGCCGCGATGGCGTAGATGTGCTTGACGAAAATGTAGGGCCGCTGCCCGGCCAGCACGTCCCGCATTACGCCGCCGCCCACACCGGTGATGGAGCCCAGAAAGACGGAGAAAAACACGTTTGCGCCGTAACCGGCCTGGAAGGTGGCCGCCACGCCCATGGCGGTGAAGATGCCCAGCCCTGCGGAGTCCAGCAGCAGGAGCATCCGTTCGTAGGTACTCTCGTGGGCCTTCAGCGCTGTGCGCACCACCGGCAGGAACATGATCAGCGAGGCGATCACCGCCAGCAGGGCGAACACCGGCTCCCGGAACATCACCGGCGGCAGCTGCCCCAGCAGCAGGTCCCGCAGAACCCCGCCGCCGCAGGCAGTCACCACGCCCAGCATGCACACGCCGAAAAGGTCCATCTCGTGCCGCAGGGCGATCATGGCCCCTGAGAGAGCGAAGGCCGCGGTGCCCAGCAGCTCCAAAATCAGTACAAAGATTTCCACGACTCAGTTGCCTTTCACATGTCCGATGAGACTGAACACCCCGAAAATCACCAGGTCCACCACCACGATGGTGGCGCCCACGGGCGTCCCGGCCAGAACGGAGATCAGCATGCCCGCCAGTGCCCCGGAGACGGAGATCACCGCCGAGCAGACGGTCACGCTGAGAAAGCTCTTGAACACCCGCATGGCGCTGAGCGCAGGGAAGACCACCAGCGCGGAGATCAGCAGCGCGCCCACCAGCTTCATGGCCAGCACGATGATGACCGCGATGATGATGGCCAGCAGCAGACTCAGCAGCTCCGTCTGGGTGCCCACAGCCTTGGCAAAGCGCTCGTCAAAGGTGATGGCGAAGAGCTTGTTGTAAAACAGCACGAACACCACGATCACCGCGGCACTGAGCCCCACGCAGAGCCATACCTCCGATCGGGTGATGGTCAGAATGGCCGTGGAGCCGAACAGGGTGCTGCACACGTCTCCGGTGAGATTCGCCGAGGTGGAGAACAGGTTCATCAGCAGATAACCCACCGCCAGGGCGCCCACGCTGAGCATGGCGATGGCGGCGTCGCCGTTGATCTTCGCGTTCTGACCCAGACGCAGCAGCAAAATGGCACACAGCGCCGTGATGGGCAGCACGAAAAACATGGAGTTCGTGAGATTCAGCACTGTGGCGATGGCCATAGCGCCGAAGGCCACATGGCTCAGACCGTCGCCGATGAAGCTGAAGCGCTTGAGCACCAGCGTCACGCCCAGCAGCGCCGAGCACAGGGAGATCAGCACGCCCACGATCAGGGCGTACCGCACGAAGGGAAGGGCCAGATAGATCGCAAGCTTTTCCATCATCTGTGACCGCCCTCCTTCCGCCGGAGATACCGTCTGGCGCCGCCGGAGCGCATATAGTCCTCCTTGGAGCCGAAGAAGGTGGCTCCGCCCAGATGGAGAATGTGACTGGCGTAGCGCAGGGCGGTGTTCACGTCGTGGGAGATCATGACGATGGCCATGCCCTCCCGATTCAGATCACCGATCACGGAGTAGAGCTCCGCCGTGGCCATGGGGTCCAGCCCCGCCACCGGCTCGTCCAGCAGCAAGATCCGCTCCGCCGCGCAGAGGGCTCTTGCCAGCAGCACCCGCTGCTGCTGCCCGCCGGAGAGCTCCCGGTAGCAGCGTCCGGCCAGAGCGGTGATGTCCATCCGTGCCATGGCGTCGTCAGCGCGCTGCTTGTCCTCCTTGCTGTAAAAGGCGCGGAAGCCGCCCCGATTCTGGCAGCCGGAGCGTACGATCTCCTGGACGCTGGCTGGAAAGTCCCGCTGCACCGGCGTCTGCTGGGGCAGCCACCCCAGCTGGCTGTGCTTCAGACCCTCGCCCAGAACCACCTTGCCGCTCATGGGCGGCTGGAGCCCCAGCAGCGTGCGCATAAGGGTGCTCTTGCCGGCACCGTTTTCGCCCACGATGCAGAGATAGTCTCCTGCATTCACTTCAAAACTTAAATCCCGGATCAACGCCTGTCCCTCGTAGCCGAGGGAGACGTTTTCACACTTCAGCAGGGCCATCTGCTCCAACCTCCTTTGCCGCGCATTCGGCGCATACGCCGTAAAACACCGTCCGCATGGGATTCAGGCGAAAGCCGTGATCGTCCAGCAGATGGGACGCAATGTGATTCAGCTCCGCGCACTCCATGTGGATCAGCGTTCCGCAGCGCTCGCACTTGCAGTGGTAGCATTTCTCCCCGCCGCAGTGGGCCTCCGCGCCGATGTAGGCAAAGCAGGCCCCGGCGCTCTCATCAATGATATATTTGCTCACGGTGCCTTCCGATACCATGCGCTCCAGCTGGCGGTAGACCGTGGCGGTTCCCACCGCCCGGCCCTGGGCCCGGAAATGGGCGCAGATATCCCCGGCGGTCACATGCTCGCCGGGAATGGAAGCCAGATAATCCGCGATCTCCGATCGCTGTTTGGTCCGATAGGCAGCCATACAGCACCTCCAAATCGAAAATGAAAACCATTTTCATATTATAGCAGTTCTTTTTGCAATGTCAATATGAAAACG
>CAMHRJ010000011.1 GCA_946187475.1 uncultured Clostridia bacterium
GAAACTAAGCTAAAATGAACTGAAATCATCGGAGGGAGGGCGGATACATGCTTTCCAAAATTCAATCCCTCGGCTGTCAGGGCGTGGGCGGCTACGGTGTCAGCGTAGAGTGCTACGTGACCAACGGCCTGCCCCGGTTCGACGTGGTGGGTCTGCCGGACTCCGCCGTGAAGGAGGCCCGGGAGCGGGTGCGCGCTGCCATCAAGAACAACGGCATGCGGTTTCCCGTGAGCCATCTGACCGTGAATCTGGCCCCGGCGGACACCAGAAAGGCCGGCACGCTCTACGATCTGCCCATGCTGATCGGCATTCTCTCCGCCATTGGAGAGCTGAAGACCCCGCCCAAAACCGCCGCCTTTTTCGGAGAACTCAGTCTCGCCGGCGAGGTTCGTCCCGTGCCCGGCGCGCTCCCCATGGCGCTGGCCGCAGCCCGTCAGGGCATCACGGAGCTGTATGTCCCGGCGGAGAATGCCGCCGAGGCGGCCTTTGTCACAGAGGTCACGGTCTACCCGGTGAAAACCGTGGCCCAGCTGGTGTGGCACCTCCGGGGTGAACGGAGGATCGAGCCCGCCAGCGCCCCGAAGCCCAAAACCGTGGAGGACTTCCCCCTGGACTTCGCCGAGGTGAAGGCCCAAGAGAACGTGAAGCGGGCCCTGGAGGTGGCTGCCGCCGGCGGACACAACGTCCTGCTCATCGGCCCGCCCGGCGCCGGCAAGAGCATGCTGGCCAAGCGCCTGCCCTCCATCCTCCCTGCCATGGAACGCAGCGAGATGCTGGAGTCCACGGAGATCCACTCCGTGGCCGGTCTCACCGATCACGAAAACCCCATCGTCAGCCAGCGGCCCTTCCGGGCGCCGCACCACACGGTTTCCCAGGTGGCGCTCTCCGGCGGCGGCAACACCCTGCGTCCCGGAGAAATGAGCCTTGCCCACAACGGCGTGCTGTTTCTGGATGAGCTGCCGGAATTTCCGAACCACGTGCTGGAGACCATGCGTCAGCCTTTGGAGGACGGTCAGATTACCATTTCCCGGGCTGTGGGCAGCGTCACCTACCCCAGCCGGTTCATGCTGGTCTGCGCCATGAATCCCTGCAAGTGCGGCTGGTACGGCCATCCCTCCGGCCGGTGCAAGTGCAGCCCCAACGACGTGCGCCGCTATCACGCCCGGATCTCCGGCCCGCTGCTGGACCGGATGGATCTGATCGTGGAGGTGCCGGCTTTGGACTTCGACGCCCTGAAGGACAGGCCCGCCGGGGAATCCTCCGCCGCCATCCGCGCCCGGGTGGACGCCGCCCGCGCCATCCAGCGCAAGCGCTTTCAGAACAGCAAAGCCGTCTCCAACGCCCAGATGGGGCCAAAGGAGCTTTCCGACGCCTGCGCCCTCTCCCCCGCCTGTGAGGCGCTGATGCAGCAGGCCTACGACGCCATGGGTCTCACGGCCCGGAGCTATGACCGCATCCTCCGGGTGGCGCGCACCATCGCGGATCTCGCCGGCTCGGAATCCATCGAGCCCCAGCATCTGGCCGAGGCCATCCAGTACCGCACCTACGACCTGGACGCGGGACTGTAACTCTGCACAACGAAAAAAGCCTGCCGCGATGCGGCAGGCTTTTTGCTTTTAATTCGTTTACTCCTCCACGGGGACCAGAGCGATGTGCAGCTCGTCCAGCTGCTTCTGCTCCACGGTGCCGGGGGCGCCCATCATGACGTCCTGGGCGTTCTTGTTCATGGGGAAGGGAATGATCTCGCGGATGGAGTCCTCTCCCGCCAGCAGCATGACCATGCGGTCCACGCCGGGGGCGATGCCCGCGTGGGGAGGCGCGCCATAGCAGAAGGCGTTGTACATGGCCGGGAACTTGGTCTTCACGTCCTCCTCGCCCAGACGCACCATCTCGAAGGCCTTGACCATGATCTTGGGGTCGTGGTTACGCACGGCGCCGGAGGAGAGCTCCACACCGTTGCAGACCAGGTCATACTGGTAAGCGTAGATGTCCAGGGGATCCACCTCGCCCCGCTCGGCCTTTTCCAGGATCTCCAGACCGCCGTTGGGCATGGAGAAGGGATTGTGGCAGAACTCCAGCTCGCCGGACTCCTCGCCGATCTCGTACATGGGGAAGTCCACGATCCAGCAGAATTCATAGCGCTCCACATCCATGTGGCCGGGCACGGCAGCGCCCAGCTTCTGACGCAGGATGCCGGCGGTCTTCTGGGCCGCCAGCTTCTTGCCCGCGGTGACGCCCACGAAGCAGCCGGGCTTCAGACCCAGGGCGGCGACCACTTCGTCGTGCTTGTCCGCGAGGAACTTGGAGATGCCGCCGGCGAAGTTCCCCTGCTCGTCCACCTTGAACCAATAGGGCTTCTGGCCGGCCTGAACCTCCACGTCGGCACAGAGCTTGTCCACGGCCTTGCGGGCCAGATTGCAGTCCTCCACCACGATGGCCTTGACCACCGCGCCGTTCTGGAAGGGGGCAAACTCGCTGTCCTGGACCAGAGCGGTCATATCCTGCACCTCCAGATCGATGCGCAGGTCGGGCTTGTCGGAGCCGTAGCGCTCCATGGCCTCATTGAAGGGGATGCGCCGGAAGGGCGCCTCGGAAGCGATGTCATACTTGCCGAACTTGGCGAAGATCGGCGGGAGCACGTCCTCCAGCACGGCGAACACGTCGTCCTGACCGGCGAAGGCCATCTCCATATCCAGCTGGTAGAACTCGCCGGGGCTGCGGTCGCCGCGGGCGTCCTCATCCCGGAAGCAGGGGGCGATCTGGAAATACCGGTCAAAGCCCGCGGTCATCAGCAGCTGCTTGAACTGCTGAGGTGCCTGGGGCAGCGCGTAAAACTTGCCCGGATGCTTGCGGGCGGGCACCAGATAGTCGCGGGCGCCCTCAGGGCTGGAGGACGTGAGGATCGGGGTGGTGATCTCCAGGAACCCGTGCTCGGTCATGGCCTGGCGCAGGGCCGCCACCACGCTGCAGCGCAGGATGATGTTCTGCTTCACGGCGGGGTTGCGCAGGTCCAGATAGCGGTACTTCAGACGCAGGGCCTCGTCGGCCTCGCGGCTGCGGTTGACCTCGAAGGGCAGCTCGTTGTAGCGGCAGCGGCCCAGCACTTCGATCTTCTCGGGCACGACCTCGATGTCGCCGGTGGCCTGCTTGGGGTTCTTGCTGGCACGCTCCCGGACCACGCCCTCCACGGCGATGGTGCTCTCCTTGTTCAGGGGCTTCACCACCCGGAGCATGTCCTCGGTCTCGATGACCACCTGGGTGGTGCCGTAGAAATCACGCAGCACGACGAAGGCCAGGTTCTGGCCCACCTCGCGGACGTTTTCCATCCAGCCGACCACGCGGACGCGCTGGCCCACGTGTTCGATTCTCAGTTCGTTGCAGGTATGGGTGCGATTCTGAAACATGTTTGGTTACTTCCTTCTATTTGAAAAATTATTTCTTCGGATTTACAATGTCGCGCCAATCCAGGTCGCCGCGGCTCAGGCCCAGGATCAGGACCTCGGCAGTGGCCACGTTGCTGGCGAAGGGAATCTGCCGCTGGTCACACAGACGCGCCATGCGGTTGACCTCGTCAAAGCCGGTCTCGTGGTCGGCGTCGGCAAAGAACAGCACCAGGTCGATCTCGTTGTAGCTGATGCGGGCGTCGATCTGCTGGCAGCCCTGGGAAGAATGCAGATAGGTCTGGATGGGCAGACCGGTGGCCTCGGCGATGAGTCTGCCGGTGGTGCTGGTGGAGCATAGATTGTGCTTGGCCAGGATGCCGCAGTAGGCGATGCAGAACTGCACCATAAGCTCTTTCTTTCGGTCGTGCGCGATGAGGGCAATGTTCATAGTGTTTCTCCTTTCTCCAGGGAGGGTTATCAGGGCAGGATGGACAACTCGGATTCCACCGAGAAATTCACGGTTTTGACGGTAAAGAAGGAATCGAGGAATTCCTTGGCGATGGGGGCGATGTTGGCGCCGGCAGTACCGTTCTGCACCACGACGGAGATGGCAACCTGGGGGTCATCGTAGGGTGCGTAGCAGATGAAGATGGCGTTGTTGACACGGCCGTCACCGATCTGGGCGGTACCGGTCTTGGCTGCCACGGCGGGATAGTAGCCGCCGAAGGTCTTATAAGCGGAACCCGAAGGATGGTTCGCCACCAGATACATGCCCTCGTGAACAGCGGCCCAGTTGCCGGGGTCGGAGTCCACGGTGCTCAGCACCTCGTGCTGGGCCTCGGCCACCTGCTCGGTATAGTCATAGCTGCGGGCGGACTTCAGCAGGGAGGCCGAATGCCGCGTGCCGCCGTTGGCCACGGTGGCGCAGTACTCCGCCAGCTGCAGAGGCGTGAACTGGCTGATGCTCTGGCCGATGGCAGCCTGGATGGAGTCGCCGGCGTACCAGCTGGCGCCCTCCAGCTCCTTCTTCCCTTCCGGGGAGGCCATGCGGCCGATATACTCCGGCAGCTCGATGCCGGTGTGCTCGCCGAGACCGAAGGCCGCGGCATATTTGTCCAGGGCGGAGATCTTCAGGCGGTCGCCCACCGTGAAGAAGAACACGTTGCAGGAATCCCGAATGGCCTCGGTGACGTTGTCGGCGCCGTGGGCATTGGGGTAGACCCAGCACTTGGGGGAGTAACCGGTGTCGCCGTACTTATCGAAGATGCCGCTGCAGGTGATGTATTCATCCGTGCTGATGACGCCCTCGGTGAGGCCCGCCATGGCGGTGCAGGGCTTGAAGGTGGAGCCCGGCTCGTAAACGCCCATGGTGCAGCGGTTGAACAGCGGACCTGCCTTGTCGGTAGACAGGGTCTCGTAGTTGGTGCCCTCGAAGAGGGTGGTCAGATCGAAGGTGGGATAGCTGGCCATGGCCAGGGGCTCGCCGGTCTTCACGTCCACCGCCACCAGGGCGCCGCCGGTGGCGACGTTCTGGGCGTACTCCGCGTCCGCCCGCATGGTGAGGATGCCGTTTTCCAGCGCCTTTTCCGCCGCAGCCTGGAGGTCCAGATCGATGGTCAGACTCACGTTGTTGCCGGGCACGGGCTCGGTGGTGTAGGTGCGGCCAGTGATGGTGCCCTCGGCGTTTTTCGTCACCAGGGCCACGCCGTCGGTGCCGTGGAGATACTGCTCGAAGGCGTATTCCGCGCCCTCCTTGCCCACGACGGCATCCATGGAGTAGCCCTGCTGCTTGTAGGTCTCATACTCCTCGGCGTTCATGAGGCCGGTGTAGCCCAGGATGTGGGGCGCGAGGGTGGTGTTGTACTGTCTGGAATAGGAGGTGATGACCTCAAAGCCGCGCATGTTGTTCTCCATCAGGGAGGAGATCAGGTCCATGCTGGCGTTTTCCACGAAAATGTAGTCCGCCGTGGGGGTGATGTAGCGGATACGCAGCTCATACCGGATGCCGGCAATGGTGCGCATCTGCTCGGCGGTGTAGCTGTTGTCGATGTTGAACTTCTGGCGAAAGATGCTCATGAGCTCCACGGCGGAGGCGTCCGCCGGCAGACCCACGTTGTCCAGATAGTCGTCCAGCAGCTTGCGCTGGAGATCGGTCATTTCGGTGTACTCAAAAGGCGGGGCCTTGGTCACCGGCAGCGTATCGGTATATTCGTCGCCATGGTCGGTGACAATCTGCACCATCTTCAGGATGGCGGCGTTGGGGTCGTCCTGGCTGAGCAGGTCCTCGGCGTTCAGCGTCAGGCTGTTCTGGCTCACGTTGGAGACCAGCACCCGGCCATAGCGGTCCAGGATGTTGCCCCGGGCAGCCTTGACGCGCTGGGTGGTGGTGACGCTGTTGAGACTCTCCTCATAATAGGCGGCACCCTCCACGATCTGCAGCTTGTAGATTGCCACGAGGAAGATCACCAGCAGCACCGCCATCAGCAGCGCCAGCCCGGCGATGCGCCCCGGACGAATGGGTTTATCCATAAATGCTTCCTTTCAATATCCTCTGATCAGACGCGTCTGGCCCTGCGGGACGCGGCGCGGCTGATATAGAAAAACGGGATGGAAAACGGCAGCGTGACCACCGTCTGCTTGAGCATGGTGAGCATGGTGACGCCGAAGCCCGCGCTGTGGAACACCCACAGCCGCGTGGCCTGGGCAAAGCCGGTCAGCAGCAGCGCCAGCGCCGACACGCACAGAAAGGCCGGCAGCGTCTGGGACACCAGATGCTCCGAGAGCATGCCCACGGCAAAGCCCAAAAGCGGCAGCAGCGTCAGAAAGAGCACCGTCGTCTCCGGAAAGCCCATGTCGCCCAACAGCCCGGCGATCAGACCGAACACGCCGCCCCAGAGGGCCCCGTGGAACATGGCCACGGCCACGACCACCACCGGCAGGATCAGCGCGTGGACGCCCAGCACCCGAAACCGGGCGAAGGCCGTGTTCTGCAGCAGCACCGTCAAAACCAGATACAGCGCCAGCAGCAGTCCCCGCCGTATTTTATCCTTGTTTACCAGATCACGCCACATGTCGTGTTACTCCACAATGTCGAATTCCTTGATGATAAAGACCTGCGAGACCGTATTCAGATCGCAGGCGGGCTTCACGACACCGTAGGTCTCCTGACCGCCCGCGTCGGTGCGCACTTCCTCCACCGCGCCCACGATCAGGCCCGCAGGGAAGGCGCCGCCCTTGCCGCTGGTGAGCACCGTGTCACCGGCAAAGAGGCTCACGCCCTCGGCCAGATAGCCCAGCTTGGCAAAGCCGTCCTGCATGAGGGTATAGTCGCCCACCACCATGCCGGTGGCGCCGGAGTTGGAGACATAGCCGCCGACGCTGAGGTCCACGTCAATGACCGTGCGCACCGTGGCCCAGCCGGAGCCGACCTCGATGACCTGTCCCACCAGGTTGCCGCCCTCGGTGATGACGCTGTCGCCCACTTCGATCTCCGCCTCGCTGCCCTTGCTGATGGTCAGCGTGCTGGACCAGTTGGAGGCGGTGTAGCCCACGACCTTGGCGGCCTCCAGCTTGAAGTCCGTGTGGCGCTGGCTGAAGTTCAGCAGCTCGCGCAGGCGCTCATTCTCCTCGATGGCATCCTGGGCGTCCCGCACCTGCTGGAGCGCCTGGGCAAGCTGGTCGCGCAGGGCGTCGTTTTCCGCCTGCAGCTGGTCATACCGATAGACCGAGCCGTAGAGTCCCTCCAGCCAGCCCGCCGCCGTGGACGCAGCCTGCTGGAACGGCTCGCGAAGCTTGCCGTCCAGGTTCGTGAGGAAGCCCGCCTTGCCGCTGAGGAGGCCGTTGAGCAGCGCTACCACCAGCACCGCCGCCAACACCACCGCCAGAAAGCGGACGCCTGTTTGTTTGAGAAATGATTTCCAGTTCAAAATCCTGATCTCCTATGAAGAGATTATTTATCCGATCAGAGAGACGCCGAATTCCTTCTGCATCTCGCCCAGCCTGCACAGCGGCAGTCCCGCGTCAGAACGGGCGCGCTGCATTCCGCAGTCTCGCTTCGCTCGGCGGCTGCATATCCGCTTCCCCGTTCTTCCTTTCGACCCAAAGCAAGCTTTGTGTCGTTAAAGCAAAGCAATGCCAAACTTTTTTAACATCTCGCCCAGCCTGCACAGCGGCAGTCCCATTACATTAAAGAAGTCGCCGTCGATGCCCTCCACAAAGAGGGCGGCATAGCCCTGGGCACCATAGGCCCCGGCCTTGTCCATGGGCTCGCCTGTGGCGATGTAGGCCTCGATCTCCGCCGCCGCCAGATCGCGAAAGCGCACGTCGGAGGCCTCCACCTGGGTCAGCATCTCGCCGCCCCGGGCAATGGTGACGCCGGTGTAGACGGTATGGGTCCGGCCGGAGAGGGCCGAGAGCATCCGCACCGCGTCGTCGTGGTCGTGGGGCTTGCCGAAGATGGTGCCGTCCAGCCAGACCACCGTGTCCGCCGCGATCACCACGTCCGTGGGGTCGGCGGATGCGGCCACCTCGGCGCATTTCTGCCGGGAGAGGGCCGCGGCAGTCTCCTCCCCGTTCAGACCGGGGTCGGGATGCTCCTCGCCTTTCGCGGGCCGAATCTCCAGCGGGGATACCCGCAGCATTTCCATCAGCTCCCGCCGTCTCGGCGACGCGGAAGCGAGAATGAATTTCATCGGTTTATTCGACTCCTCGATAATACAAACCACGGGTCAGGCCGTTGGGCTTGTAGGTGGACTGGCCCATGTAGCTCTTGGCCACGGCAACGCACTCGCTGGGCGTCTCGGTGGTGAACATGAGCCGGGTGCCCCAAAGTCCGGCGGTGGAATAGTCGTCGTGCTTGTCCGCCAGATAGAGCTTGTGGGCGTTATAGATCACGTTCCGGCAGCCGAAAGCCCGCACCACCGGGAAGGCGGAGCCGCGGCGATCGATCAGCTGGTTCGGGATGTGGCAGTTGCAGCGTCCTGCGCTGTTTTTGATGGCGCACTGCTCCGTGATCATGCAGGGCAGGCGGCCATAGACGATCATCTCCGTGTCCACGATCTTGGCCAGATCCCGGATCTGGGCAAGCCGCAGCTCGAAGGAGGCGGTCACCGAGCGCATGCCCGTGTGGCGGAGCATCTCGATGCTGTGGGAGTTGAAGACGTTCAGGCCGAAGTCACCGCGTATCTGCATGCCGGCCTTCCGCGCAGCGGGGATGTGGCCCAGATTTCCGACCACGGCCTCGCTGACGCCGTTTTCCGCCGCAACACGCAGCAGATCGTCCAGCTCCAGACTCTGGTCATCCGTGACCACCCGGGGCAGCACGGCGGCGATCTTCGTGCCGGCGGCCTGGAAGGGGGCCAGCCGCTCCGGCGCATCACCGATGACCTCGGCGGGAACGTAGAGATAATCCGGGTTCAGCGCGGCCAGCTCCGGCGTCAGCTGCTCGGCGGTGAGCACCTGATAGATCCGCAGAGGGTCGGTGCGGTAATCGTGGCCGGGAAGCAGGGCGGGAATCTCGCCCCGGCGGCGCTCCGGGCTCTTGGCCCGGGCTTCCTTCAGCTCGGTGATGAGCCGGCGGCGCAGATCGTTGATGGCGCTGGCCGAGAGGAAGAGTCCCGGCTCCAGATGGACCTGGATGTCCAGGGCGTAGTAGGGCGTGCCGCCGGTCTTGGCAAACTGCTCGGCCAACGCCGCCTCGGACAGGGACGAGCGCAGGGCCACCTCCGGCACCGGGCCGGAGACCACGGCGCGAACGCCCTCTACATCTTCGGCTGCGGCGCGGACGGGCTTGCCCGCCTGGACGACTACATAGAACTTTACGCCCAGCCGGCGCATTTCGCCGGAGCCATAGGCCTTGCGGGCGGCGGTAAAGAGCTTTTCCGAGCCCCGGTCCTCCTCGGTGCGGGTGCCCAGCATATCCGGGCCCTTCTGGCCCAGGAAATAGCCCTGGGTGAAGCCCTGGCGGGAGAAGGCCTGCTCCAGCCGTTCCATCTCGGAGCTGGTGGGACGGCGCTCATCCCGGATGCACTTGGAATAGACGTCCGTGACCACGGCCACGTACTCCGGGCGCTTCATGCGGCCCTCGATCTTCACGCAGGCCACGCCCGCGTCCTCCAGCGCGCGGAGGTGGTCCACCAGACAGTTGTCCTTCAGACTCAGAGGATATTCATCCATCCGGCCGCCCAGACTGTACTGCAGGCGGCAGGGCTGGGCGCACATGCCGCGGTTGCCGCTGCGGCGCCCGATCAGAGCGCTCATGTAGCACTGGCCGGAATAGCAGAAGCACAGGGCACCGTGGACGAACACCTCCGTCTCGATGCTGGCGCGGCGGGAGATCTCCCGGATCTGCTCCAGACTCAGTTCCCGGGACAGCACCGCCCGGGTGCAGCCCAATTCCGCCGCAGCCTCGACGCCGGCCAGATTGTGGATGCTCATCTGGGTGCTGGCGTGGAGCGGCAGGTCCGGCACGGCAGCGCGCAGCACGCGAACCAGGCCCAGATCCTGCACCAGCAGTGCGTCCGCGCCGTAGTCCGATGCCTTCTGGGCCAGCTCCACGGCGGAGTCGATCTCCCGGTCGCCCACGAGGGTGTTCATGGTGACGTAGACCTTGCAGCCGCGGATGTGGCAATAGCGCACGGCCTTGACGAATTCTTCCTCTGTGAAATTGTTGGCGCCCCGGCGTGCGTTGTGCATACCGAAGCCGAGATAAACCGCGTCCGCCCCGTTCTGTACCGCCGCGATGACGGCGTCGGGACTTCCGGCGGGTGCAAGCAGTTCCAGCATAATGTTCCTCTTTAGACATAAAGATACAGATACAGTATAACACAGAATGCGGTATTGCTACAAGACAAAATTGATGATATAATGTAAAAACATTCTGAACAATCCCCCATGAAAATACACCGTTTTTTCTTCACTTTTCACAGATAAGGATTTGACCATGAATCAAAACGACTTTACCCTCTCCCGGCCGGTTTCCCTGTCCCTGCCGGTGGAGGACATCGACCGCCTGCTCGCGGAGCACTCCGGCGACGCCGCGCTGGTCTATCTGGCCCTGCAGCGCTCCGGCGGGCAGCCGGTCTCTCCGGCAGCGTTGGGACTCTCCGGCGCGGCGTATGAAGCCGCCCTCCGGACCCTGGCGCGGCTGGGCGTGGTGCGGGATGCTCAGGCCCCGGTCAAGGAAGCGCCGCTCCCGCCGGCGGAGGAGCTGCCCCAGTACACCGCCGAGGACCTGATTCGCCGCACCCGGGAAGATCTGGCGTTCCAGGGCGTGCTGCAGCATACGGAGCAGCTTTACGGCCGGAAGCTCTCCACCCCGGAAAACCGCACCCTGCTGGGCATCCAGGACTATCTTGGTCTGCCGCCGGAGGTGCTGATGGAGCTCATCACCTACGTCTTTGCCCGCTATCGGGCCCAGCGAGGCCCGGGCCGGGTGCCCACCATGCGCATGATCGAGACCGAGGCCTACACCTGGGCCCGGAATGAGCTTCTGACCCCGGAGCTGGCGGAGGCCTACATCGCCCGGCAGCAGCAGCGGCAGGAACGGGCCATCCAGCTCATGGAGGCCATGGATCTCCACGGGCGGACGCCCTCGAAAACAGAGAAAAAATACCTGGACGGCTGGATGCAGATGGGCTTCGGCCCGGAAGAGGTGGGCGAGGCCTACGACCGCACGGTGACCAGCACCGGCGCGCTGAAGTGGCCCTATCTGGACAAGATCCTTGCCAGCTGGCACCAGCGCGGGCTGCACCGGCTGCCGGAGATCCTGGAAAACGACCCCCGGGGCGGCGGCAGACGCAAGGCCGCGCCCGAAGTCTCCCACACGCCGCCCAGAAACGATCTGGACCTGGCGGAGCAGCTGCTCCGCGGCGGCAAGGGAAAGACGGAGGGATAATCCATGCCCATGAACGGAACCTGTCTCGCCCGGGCGCGAGATGCGCTGGAGCAGCGCCGTGCGGAGAACGAAGCCCTGCGTCAGCGCCGGGAGCGGGAGATTTATCTCCGCATCCCCCGGGTGCAGGAGATCGACCAGCGGCTGCAGCGCCAGATGGTGCGCCTCTTTGGTCTGACCCTGCGCCACGGCCAGGATCCCACCGAGGATCTGTTGGCGCTGCAGCAAAGCAACCTTTCCCTGCAGGCCGAGCGGGCAGATCTGCTGCGCGCAGCGGGCTTCGAGGCGAACTACACCGACCCCGTCTGCACCTGTCCGCGCTGCCAGGACAAGGGCTATCTCCCTGACGGCAGCATCTGCGACTGTCTCATGACCCTCTACAATACCGAGCTCACCCGGGATTTGAGCACCCTGCTCCAGACCGGCAGCGAGCGCTTCGACGCCTTTGACCTCTCCCTCTACGAGGAGCCCGCCCGCAGCCAGATGGCCCGGACGCTGAAGGTCTGCCGCGCCTTTGCCGAGGACTTCGCCCCCGGGGCGCCGAACCTGCTGCTCCAGGGCGGCACCGGGCTGGGCAAGACCTTCCTCTCCGGCTGCATCGCCCGCACCGTGGCGGAGCAGGGCTACACCGTGGCCTACGAGAGTGCCGGCGCCGCGCTGGGCTGCTTTGAAACGGCGAAGTTCCAGCGCAATTCCGAGGCCGGCGACCGGGCTGCCGCCAAGGTGGAGCAGTATCTCCACTGCGATCTGATGCTGCTGGACGATCTGGGCACGGAGATGATCTCCCCCTATTCCGTCAGCGCGCTCTACACCCTGATCAACACCCGGCTCACTCTGGAGAAAACCACCATCATCAGCACGAATCTGGACGACGACGCCCTCCGCCGGAGCTACAGTCCCCAGATCCTCTCCCGTCTGGAGGGCAGTTACATCACCCTCCGCTTCACCGGCCGGGACATCCGGCAGGTGCGCAAGGAGCGCGGGATGCTGTAACCCAACACAACGCAAAGACCCGCAGGGCAAGCCCTGCGGGTCTTTTGATCGTTTTTCAGAACATCAGCCGGGCGGCGAAAGCCGGGCGGGCCTCACCCGCCTGGGAGACGGCCACGGTCACGGCCTCCACGTCCTCCAGCCGGTAGAGCTCCAGGGCGTCGCCGGCATGGGTCTCGGCGTTGAAGAACAGCTCCATGCGCCGAAGCTGCTCCATCTGTCCCCGCTGGGCGTCCGTCAGGGCGTCATAGGCCATTTCCCCGTAGCGGAAGTTGTTCACATGGCCCACGCCATCGGTCCAGCTGGGCCGGGCGGTGATGCGCTCCACAGGCTCCTCCTCCGGAGTCTTCAGCCGGATGCGGTCCGGGGCCTCCAGCAGCCGCTCTCCCGCCGGGAGACGGAATTTTTCGATCAGCTCCCGGTCCATGCAGACCCGCCGGGTCTCCAGCATCAGCAGGGTGGAAAAGCTCTCCCCCACCAGCACCTGTTCGCCGGCGGCGTCCAGGAGCTCGAATTCCCTGCGAAACAGCAGGCGCTTGTCTGTGGAATTCCAGGTGCGCATGGTGAGACTGTCCTCCGGGCGGATGGGCCGCCGGGGCTCCACGGTCATGGCGATGAGCACCCAGGCCGCACCGAACTCCCGAATCAGCCGGGGCTCGTCCATCTCGATGTTTTTCAAATGGGGCTCCACGCCCTGCATGTACAGCTCCTGATAGCCGCTGGGCTTCAGGAAGCCATGCTCGTTGAACATGGCGATGCCGCTTTTGAGCGGGTAGGAATACTGTTTTTCATCCATGGGATTCACCTCAAAGCTTTCCAAACCGGTTGATCAGATCGTCGATTTCGCTGTGCTCCGTCCCGGCGATGCGCCGGTCCTCCCGGGCCGAGCGGTTCACCCGGTGCAGGCCCAGAGCGTACAGCAGGGCCAGGAAGGCGAAGAACGGCAGGACGAAGAGATTATCAAAGTTCATGCACATGGCGAAGAAGTCATAGGTGCCGTGCATCAGGATCGGGATCAGCACCGCGAACACCCGGCCGTGGGTCTCCCCCGCCGGGCTGCCCACGCTGGCGGAGAACCGGGCCATGCCGAAGTAATAGCCCATGAACACGCCGAAGATCGCGTGGCCGGGGATGGACGTGACCGCCCGCACCAGAGCGGTGCCGGGGCCGTACTGCAGCACATATTCCACGTTCTCCACGGCGGCGAAGCCCAGAGACACCGTCACCGCGTAGACGATGGCGTCAAACTGATAATCAAAGGCCGGCTCGTTCCAGCAGCGGCGGAGGAAGAAATATTTGCAGCACTCCTCCACCAGCGCCGCCACGAAAAAGGCCTCCAGAAAAGCGGAGACATAGGGGTTTTCCGAGCCGAGAAAGTGGCTGATCAGCATTTCCAGCAGGATGGCCGGGATGACGGACAGAGCGCCGAAGCCCAGGTATTTCATGACCACCCGGACGGGCTCGTGCTCCACGCCGTCCTTGCGGTAGATATAGATCAGCAGCGCGATGGCCGGAAGCAGCGCCATCGAAATGAGAATGTTCATGGAAAGCTCCTTTGGTGGGTTTTTTACCCTTTTAGCTTACACGCAAACGCCGGAAAAAACAAGCAAAAAGCAGAAAAAACCGCCCCGAAGGGCGGTTTTGTGGTTGCTTACGCTTTGTTCAGACGGTTCTGCAGCTTCTCCAGCAGGCCGTCGATCAGCTCCTGGTGCTCCTGGACGTTGATCTCCGCCTCGCGGTTGACGGTATACTGGAAGGTGAACTCCATCATGTAGCCGCTGAGGAACTTGATCTCGCCGCGCATGGAGGCGATGACCGCCAGGGCCAGATGGGCCGCCGTGAGGACGTTGGAGACCATCTCATCGGGGCAGACGTCGGCGATCTGGTCCAGCATCTCCAGATTGTGGCACATGAGATAAACGATCTCGTTGGGGATGCCGCAGGCCACGCGGGCCGCGCTCTCGATCTCCTCGGGGGTCTTGTCCCCTTCCGCCAGACGCTTGCGCAGAGGCGAGCGGGAGCGGACATAGTCGTCCACCTGCTTGAGCATATACTTCTGCAGCTCCGGCAGCTCCGCCAGCACCTCGGCGGGGACGCTGCCCTCGGCAGAGGCATTGCCGGCCAGCAGGGCCAGATTCGCGGACAGGGCCGCCGCCAGCGCGGCAACGCTGCCGCCCTCGGGCTTGCCTTCCAGGGAGCCGACCTGCTCGGCGAACTCGTTCAGGGATTTATCTGCAAGCTTCTGCAGCTTGAGGGTTTTTTTGACTTCAGCCATAAAAAGAAACCTCCTGTTGGTTTTGTTGTACCCAATGTAACACAGTTTTCCGCCGGATTCAGTGAGCAAATCACATAGCGGCGGTATGATTTCTCTTTTCCGGTTTAACCGAAGCCCAGCCCGGGCATGCTTTTTCCGGGAGGCGATTCCATGACATACCATCCGCGAAAGCTCCGGCCCTGGGAGCTGGCGCTGCTTTTGAGTCTCTGCCTGGCCCTGCTCACAGGCGTCTGGGCCCAGGGGCGTCAGGCGGCGCTCGCATCCCGGCTGGTGCGGCTGCACGTGGTGGCGGCCTCGGACAGTCCGGAAGATCAGGCGGAAAAGCTCCGGGTGCGGGATGCGGTGCTGGCGCTGCTGGAGCCGAGACTGAAAACCGCCGCCTCGGCAAAGGAGGCGGCGGAGATCATTGAAACTTCACAGGATGCCTGCCGCCGGGCGGCGGAGGCCATCACAGACCGGGACGTCACCGTCTCGCTCCGGCGGGAGCACTTCCCCACCCGATTCTACGAGACCTTTTCCCTGCCGGCGGGAGACTATCTCTCCCTGCGGGTGAAGCTGGGAACCGGCGAAGGGCACAACTGGTGGTGCGTGCTGTTCCCGCCTCTGTGTACCGAGGCGGTCACCTCCGACCGGGCGGTGGAGACCCTGTCCCGGGACGATATCCAGCTCATCACCGAAAACGGACGCGGATACATCCTCCGTTTCCGTGTGCTGGAGTGGTGGGACGCGGTGTCGGAAGCCCTCAGAGGCTCGCCATCTTGACGGCGGTATCCAGGGCGATGGTGATCATCTGCTTGAAGGAGTTCTGCCGCTCGTCGCTGCTGAGCTCCTCGGGACGATAGAGGTGGTCGGAGATGGTGAACAGCCCCAGGGCGCGCTTGCCGGCCCGGGCGGCGGTCATGTAGAGACCGGCTGCCTCCATCTCGGTGGCCAGAACGCCCATCTTCTTCCACAGGTCAGGGCTGTCGCTGCCGTCGCTGTAGAAGTTGTCGGCGGAGAGAACGTTGCCGATGTGCAGCTGCACGCCCAGCTCCTTGGCCGCGTCCGCAGCCGCCATGAGCAGCGTGTAGTCCGCAATGGGCGCGAAGGTGCCGTTCAGGCCGAACTGGTGGGCGAAGTTGGAGTCGGTGCAGGCACCGGCGCCGGCCACCACGTCCATGAGCTGCAGATCATCCTGCATGCCGCCGGCGCTGCCGACGCGGATGATGTTCTCCACCTCGTAGAAGTTATAGAGCTCCCAGCTGTAAATGCCGATGGACGGAATGCCCATGCCGGAGGCCATGACCGTGACGGGCACGCCCTTCCAGGTGCCGGTGTAGCCCTGGACGCCGCGGACGTTGTTCACCAGCTTCGCTTCGGTGAGGAAGGTCTCGGCAATGAACTTGGAGCGCAGAGGGTCGCCGGGCATGAGCACGGTCTTGGCGATCTCGCCCAGCTTGGCGGAAATATGAGGCGTGGGGATAGGCATGGTAAGTCCTCCTTACGGGTAGATAATATGAAATCGTTGTTATCCGATCTGTTTTCCGATGATGATGAATCGGCCGTCGGTCTCGTGGTAGGCGCAGGTGGAGAGGGTCAAAAGCCGGTCTCCCGCCTGGAGCTCCACGCCGGTGTCATAGAGCCTGTTGTTCTGGATGAAGTCCACATACTCCCAGAACTGCACGTCGTCGTGGCCGGTGTACTCATAGTACTTGAAGCCCGGCTCCCAGTCCGCCAGCACCCGGGTGCGGATGGCGGCCACCAGCTGATAGGTGCGGCTGCCATAGATCGTGTCAAACACGATGGTGGAATGGGCGGCGCCGTAGGCCGGGTCCTGGAACAGCTCCAGCTGGCCGAACATGGTGCCGTCGTTCATATGATGGCCGTAGATGATGATGTTGTCCGAGGTCAGCAGATCATTCTTTTCCGCAACATAAAGGGTGCCGCGAGCAGAATACTGGCCATCAAAATCCGTGTGGAGGTATTTCTCCACCGTGTCCGGAGCATGCATGACCACGCCGTTGACGTTGGTGTCGTCGATGCTCACCCAGCCCACGGTGTCCGGGTTCGCCGCGTATAGAGCCTGGAACTCCGGGGAGATGCCCTCCTGGCCGCCCTCAACGGCCATGCCGAAAAGGCTTGCAACCTGCTCTCGGACGCTTGCGTCGCTGCGGTCCTGGTGCCAGTAGTACAGCAGGATGCCCACACTGGTCAGGAAAACCACGGCAGAAATGATCAATACTGCAAACCGAAAAGCTTTACCCATGTGTAAATCACCTTACATGAAAAATAGGGCTGCCTCTCTTGAGACAGCCCTATTATAATGGATTTCCGTTGGAATTACAAGCGGAATCAGCCCTTGTTCTTGCGGGACTTGGCGTAGGTAACCACGAAGACCGCAGCGCTCAGGAGCGCAGCCAGGACAACAACCCAGATCACCAGACGGCTGTCGCCGGTTCTCGGGCCGGCGCCGGTGCCGGTGCCGCTGTTGCCGCCGCTGGGCGTGGTGTTGGTGCCGCCGTTGCCGCCGGGCGTGCTGGGATCCGGAGTATCACCGCCGGGGGTGTTGCTGCCGGAGCCGCCGGAACCGCCGCTGCCGCCAGAGCCGGGCAGATCGCCGCTGCCGGGCAGGCTGCCGGAGCCAGAGCCGGAACCGCCGCTACCGGAGTTACCGGAGCCGCCGGAGCCGGGCAGGAGGCTGGCAGAGCCAGGCAGAGCCGCAGAGCCGGGCAGCAGAGCCGCGCTGCCGGGAAGCAGAGCCGCGCTGCCGGGGAGCAGAGCTGCAGAGCCAGGCAGGGCCGCAGAGCCGGGCAGAGCTGCGGAGCCGATCAGAGGCAGAGCCGCGCTGCCGGGGAGGGCAGCAGAGCCAGCCAGAGGCAGCAGGGCCGCAGAGCCGGGCAGGGCCGCAGAGCCGGCCAGAGGCAGAAGTGCCGCAGAGCCGGGCAGGGCCGCAGAGCCGGCCAGAGGCAGAAGTGCC
>CAMHRJ010000012.1 GCA_946187475.1 uncultured Clostridia bacterium
CTGGGATGTCAGAATTGTTTTGCCGGAAGAGGTTGAACAGGAATTACCAGATGCTGAGGTAATTATTCCCGAACACATCCTGATCGGCGACGATATCCTGCAGAAAGCACCTAAGCTGAAGTTGGTGCAGACAGGCGCGGGATATGACAATGTTGACTTAAGCGCATGTACAAGGCATGGTGTCCAGGTATGTAATGCAGCAGGTGTAAATGCCAACGCTGTAGCCGAACATGTTATGGCCTTGATTCTTTGCTGGTACAAGAATATCGTGAAGCTCGACAAGTTCTTAAAGACGAATTCCGATGAAGGCGAACTAAACTATTTTGGAGCCGAACTCTCGGAAAAAGCAATCGGCCTTGTTGGATTTGGTCATGTCGGGAAAATAGTGGCAGAATACTGTAATGCTTTTCACATGAAAGTGCTGGTTTATAGCCATCATCCAACTGAAGCTGCAGGAATAGAGCAAAGAGACTTGGACAGTCTGCTCCGTGACAGCGATATTGTCAGCCTGCATGTTCCTCTGAACGAAAGTACCCGGCATATGATAAATGCAGATGTGTTTTCTAAAATGAAGTCAGACTCTGTCCTGGTCAACACCTCGAGAGGCGGAGTCATTGATGAGCCGCAGCTTCTGCAGGCATTGGAGACGGGCCTCATCGGCGGCGCTTGTCTGGACGTTTTTGAAGAAGAACCCTTGCGGCGCGATCATCCATTCCGCAGAATGGAAAATGTAATCTTAACGCCACATACTGCTGGCCTTCCCGACGGCGTGAAGTATCATAGGAAGCGCTATGAGTTTTTTGTGAAAAATATCGAACGGGTAATGAATGATGAAAAACCGGATTGCAGAATTAATATTCTGCAACGATAGATTCCGAATTATCTCTCATTTTCTTCTTCCCCCGACGGTAGTAAGAACCCCTCAGTTTTACTACCATTTGACTACCATTGACGGCATTGACTTGCCGCATTTTGCCGTATTTTGCTTTTTCCGTGACAGAGTCACAGATTATTAACAACTTTTTCTGCCCGGCAAATCGCGGCAAAACGGGGCAGAATACGGCTTTTCAGGAGGCGGAGAACATTTGACTAAGATACTTTTTGTGTGCCACGGCAGGGCACAAACCAGCCCCCTTTTGCGCCGTTTCACCACGAAAAGCCACGGTATGATCTGATTTTTACTACCGATTTACTACAGAATACTGAGCCTTGGTATGACAAAAAAGGACGGAACGCCTGCAGGTAAAATCTGCGATGCGCTCCGTCCTTTCGATTGCCTGCAGCGGATCGCCGGGCTCTGCCCGGCCGCTGCCTGAAAAGCTCGCTCCCCTTAGCCGTCGTAATGGGCGGAGACCTGCCGCATCAGGGAGATGATGGGCAGATGCTGGGGGCAGACCCCCTCACACTGGCCGCAGCCGATGCAGTCTCCCGCCCTGCCGTGGTCGGCGGTGAGCTTGGCATAATTGGCGTAATTGGCGGTCCAGCCCTTTTGTGCCAGGTCCTCCCGCATGTCCTCGTTATAAAGGGAGAAATACTTGGGGATCGCCAGCTGCATGGGACAGCCGTCGGTACAGTAGGAGCAGCCTGTGCAGGCCACGGCCACCTGGCGGTTGATGATCTCCGCAGCCCGGCGCGTCAGCGCGATCTCCTCCGGTGAAAGAGGTCGAAAGTCCTGCATATAGCCGGTGTTGTCCAGCACTTGCTCCGGCGTGCTCATGCCGGAAAGCACCATGAACACATGCTCCTGGCTGGCCGCGAAACGGATCCCCCAGGAGGGGATGGAGAGGTCCGGCTCCGCCGTCTTCAAAAGCGTCTCAGCCTCTGCGGGCAGCTTAGCCAAGGTGCCTCCTTTGACCGGCTCCATGACCACCACGGGCTTCCCATGCCGCACGGCGGTCTCATACACCGCGCGGGACTGGATCAATTCGCTTTCCCAGTCCAGATAGTTAAGCTGCATCTGCACGAATTCCATCTCCGGGTGTTCTCTCAGGATCCGGTCCAAGAGCTCCGGGGTGTCGTGGAAGGAAAAGCCCACATGCCGCACCAGGCCCTGGCGCTGCTTTTCCAGCAGCCAGTTAAAGCAGTCGTATTTTTCATAGATGGGATAGCTGTTGGCCTTGATCCCGTGGAGCAGGTAATAGTCGAAGTAGCCTGCCCCGGTCTGCTCCAGCTGCTCCCGGAAGATTCGCTCCGGATCCTCCGGCGCATGGACGAAGTTGCTGTGCAGCTTGGTGGCCAGGGTGAAGCTGTCCCGGGGATAACGGTCCACCAGAATGGTCTTGGCCGCCCGCTGGCTGGCTGCGCCGCAGTACATGATGGCTGTGTCAAAATAGGTAAAGCCTCTGCTCATGAACAGGTCCACCATCTGCTTGCATGTTTCAATATCGATGCTGGCCTCGTCCCTCTCGTCCAGAAGGGGCAGCCGCATCAGGCCGAAGCCCAGTTTTTTTGTCATGCTCTCTCCTCCTCGTTCTCTGTGTCCTTCAGAAGCTCCCGAAAAGGCGGAAGCTCCGCACATTCGGAAAAATGGGAGATCCTGGCGTGGGCAAGACTGGTGTCCTGGCGGATCTGCCCTCCTTCATAGCCCACCACATAAGCCCCGGAGGCAAGACCGGCGCTGATCCCCACCGGCGAATCTTCCACCACGGCGCACGCCTCCGGGGGAATGTCCAGCAGCGTCATGGCCCTGCAATAGCATTCCGGGTCCGGCTTTTTCCGCTCCACCATATCCCCGCAGAGGATCAGATCGAATTGCCCCGTCAGGGAAAGACGGTTCAGGGCCGCCAGGATCAGCCGAGAGCTGGTGGAGCTGACAAGTCCGGTTTTGACTCCCCGGAGCCGCAGGCGGCTCAGCAGCTCCCGAAAGCCGGGGAGCGTGCAGAGCTGCGGACTGTTTTCATAGGTGTTCCCCTGCTTCTTTCGCACCCGGGCCAGCTCCTCCTCGCTGACGGGGGGCTCCGCCGCCGACAGCAGGGGCCGGATCACATCCAGCGTATTCACACCGATCAGGGCCCGGCGCTGCTCCTCATTCAGGCGGAGGCCGAAGACAGCCAGAGCCCTATCCAGATACCCGATGTTCGAGAGCTCCGTATCGGCTACTACCCCGTCAAAATCAAAGAGAACGCAGCGGATCGCTTCCCTGTTTTCCATATCACGCCTCCGCAGAAAGCGCATGCATCTGCTCCCGGTTGCTGCGATAGAGATCCCGGAAGATGGGATAGCGGGAGGCGTACAGCCGATGGGCCGTCTCATCGGGCTGCAGCACGGTCCCGGCGGGAAGCGCATGCCGTAAAGCGCTGAAGCTATCCAGCGCGCCTGTGCCCAGCGCTGCCAGCATGGCGTCCCCAAAGGCGGAGCACTGCCAGCTCTCCGGGATCTGGATCGGCATGCCGCAAATATCGCAGACGATCTGCATCCAGGTGCGGTTTTTGGTGCCGCCGCCGGCGGTAATGATCCGTTTTGGCGGCAGGCCAAGCTCCTCAAACAGGATCAGATGCTGCAGCGTGGAGTAGCCCACCGCCTCCAGCGCAGCCCGGTTGATATGGGCCCGTCCGTGGTTTCCTCGCAGACCAAAGAGCATCCCCGCCGCCCGGGGATCCTGCAGGGGACTCCGCTCCCCATAGATATAGGGCAGCATCATGAGCCCCTCCGAGCCGCAGGGGATCTCCGCAGCCTCCCGGGCCATGACCGCATAGGCGTTTTCACCGCCCTCCGCCTCGGCAAGAAGCTCCGGCCTGTAGAGCAGATCCCGCACCCAGCGGGTCAGGGTACCGGCGGCATTGGTGCCGTCCCCCAGACAGTGGGTGCCGGGGACGGTGAAAACCTTGCTGCCGTTGAGGCGTCCGTTTCCTTCCGGCGAGACATAGCTGCTCACCGCCCGATCCATACAGTAGTAATAGTACATGGAGGAGCCGTACTGAAAAAAGGCCGTGCCCGGCTCCACAAGTCCCACGCTGATGGCTTCAGCGGTGGAATCCCCGGTTCCCACGATCACGGGCGTGCCCGGGGCGAGACCGGTCTCCGCCGCCGCCTTCTCCGTGACGCCGCCGATGACCTGGTTCACGGGCAAAGCTTCCGCAATCTGGTCCGGGCGGCAGTACAGGGCGCACTCCTCCTCGTTTACACTGCCGTCCGGGCGGTATAGAGGACGGAAAGAGCCCTTGGCCAGGAATTGGTCGATGGAATAGCGTCCGGTGAGCCGGGCCGCCAGGAAGGAGCTTCCCGTCAGGAACTTATAGGTCCTTGCATAGATCTCCGGCTCGTTGTTGCGGATCCAGAGGATCTTGGTGGCGGTGTCGCCGGAGCAGATGGGATGGCCGAAAAGCTGCATCACCCGCTCCTGTCCATAATAGGCAGTCAGCCACTCCGCCTCCCGGGAGGCCCGGGCGTCGATGCCGTAGAGGATCGCAGGGCGCAGGGGCTCGCAGTTTTCGTCCACCGGCAGGCAGTCGGTTCCCAGGGCGCTGGCGCCCACACAGGCGATCTGTCGGGGATCGATGCCGCTCTCGTCCAGGAGACGGCGGCTGAGTGTGCAGAAATCCCCCCACCACACCTGCAGGGCATCGTGCTCAAAATAACCGGGCTGGGGATTCTCCATGCCGTGGGGCACCGAAGCATCGGCCGCCACGGAATAGCTTTCATCCAGAAGGATCCCCCTGGAGCTGAAGGTGCCGATGTCAATGCCCAGATAGTAACGCTTCTCCATTCCGCCCCCCTCCGCTCAAAGCGCGGCGCGGATCCGGGCAACCTTCTCCATAAAGCTGCTGACCCGGTCCTTCTGAACCCTTCCGTCCGGCCCCTTGAAGGCCGTACCCATGCAAACGGCGTCGCAGTATTTGAGCTTCTCCTGCACGTTTTCCTGCTTGCAGCCGGTATTGCAGAAAACCGGCACGCCGCTGCCCCGGGCCACCTCATAGATCGCAGCAAGGAGGCTGTCGTCCGGCTCGCTGCCCGCGGCGGCACCGGAGACGCAAAGCCCGTCGGCAAAGCCGCCGTAGAGGATGGATCTGGCCACCACGCGAAGATCCCGGGAAGCCAGATAAGCGTCAGACTCGGGGTTTACCTTGTACAGCAGCTTCATTTCGGGGATACCCAGGGCCATCCGGTGCCGGGCGGCCTCCCCGCTGCTGGTGGAGAACAGGCCGTATTCCCCCACATAGGCTCCGGAAAAACTGTTGCGGGCAAAGCTGGCCCCGGTCGCTGCCGCCAGGTCAATGGTGGCGATGGGGTTTTTCACCACATTCACGCCGAAGGGGCGGTCGATCTGTGCGCGGAGATTGCCGATGATATAGGCCATGGCCGAGATCATGGCGATATCCGGAACGCACTGATAGGGTCTGCTGAACTCATTGGCAAAGAGGATGCCGTCAACACCGCCTGCCTGCAGCGCCTCCAGGTCCGCCCGGGCGTGGGCGAGTACGGAGTCCAGACTGCCGCAGAAGCCCGGATCGCCGGGCATGGCGTCCAGATGCAGCAGCGCGATGATAGGCTTCTCTACGCCGAACATATCCTGTGTCCACATTATCGTTCCCTCCTGTTTGTATTGTCTTTGTTTTAAATGTCTTCTTTTGTATTATGACAAAAACATACTATAAGAAGGACCGCTTGTCAAGTGGCTTTCCGACTTTTTATAGAAAAGCCTCCGCCCTCTCCGAAAAGAGAGGGCGGAGGCTTTTCCTGCTTATTTTCTGCTTATTGTTTTCTATTGTATCAGATCACGATCTCGAATTTATCCGCCACACAGCGCTGGATGCTGATATAGCGGTGCTCGCCGGTGGAATCGTTCACCACACTGCTGATCTTCAGCAGCGGATAGCCAACAGAGATGCCCAGATAGCGGGATTCCTGGTAGTTGGCGAAGACTACCTCCAGATGCTTGACAGAGTTGGTGAACTCGATGCCCTTCTTCTGGCGGATGACCTCATAGAGGGAGCGATTGTTCAGATCCTCGTCGAAAAGGAAGAAAAAGTCCTCGGCAAACTTGGTGGTCTCCAGCACCACGGGCATGCCGTCAGCATAGCGGATGCGGTCGATCACCAGGATCTTCTCCTCTGGATCCAGGCCCAAGCGCTGAGTGTCCTTGGGGGAAGGATCCTCCAGTGCGATCTTGATGGTTTTGGAGCCCGGGGTGAAGCCCATGCTGCGGCACATTTCGGAAAAACCCATCACCGCGGAAAGCTGCCGGGAAAACTTGCGTTCCCGCACAAAGGTGCCTTTGCCCACCTTGCGGACCAGGAAATCCTCTTTTTCCAGCTGTTCCATGGCCTTACGCACCGTGACCCGGCTGACCTGGTAGGTCTCGCTCAGTTCCGCCTCTGTGGGCAGGCGGCTGCCGGCTGGGTAAGTGCCTTCGTTGATTTCGTCTTTCAGCTTTTCATAGAGCTGCTGGTACAGCGGAACGGAGCTGCTTTTATTGATTTGATCCATGACGTCTTCCTTTACCCTTTTGATGATAATACAAATTATAGCAAATGATTCCCCTCTTGTAAAGCATATTCCGCGTTTCCAGGCAGAGATCTTTTCGGAATTCACTGGAGAAAACAGAAAAAACCATGTGCTCCAGCACATGGTTTCGTGAAATTTCACAGTTTTATCTATACAAAATTGTGGAATACGTCAAAAATGAAACAGAGAGAAAAAATAATGTTGACAATTGTATCACATAAGAATAATATGAAGCCAGACAAAGCAATACAAAGCAATACAAATAATCCGAAATTAAAGGAGGAACTACAAATGGTCAAGCAGGCAGAACAGATCCGGGAGATCACAGCAAAGATCTTTGAGGACAAGAAGGAAGCAGGCGGCGTAAAATCCCTGTACTACGTCGGCTGCGGCGGCTCCTTCGGCGCTCTGGTGCCGGCGGCGAACTTTATGCAGCGGGAGAGCACCGTGCTCCGCAGCGCTGTCATCAGCAGCAACGAATTCCTGCACAGCACCCCGAAGGATTTCGGACCCAACTCCATTATATGCCTTTCCTGCCACAAAGGCAATACCCCGGAGACTATTGCCGCGGCAAAATTGGGCAAGGAAAAGGGCGCGGCGGTCATTCTGCTGACCTGGCTGGAGAATTCCGAGATCATCCCCTACGGCGATTACGTCGTGCGCTACGAGTTTGACGCCAGCCCCGATCACCTGGCCGGCGACATCGACTACGCCGGAGAGAAGACCCTCTGCGCCCTGACCCTGGCGGTGGAGACCGTGCAGCGCAGCGAGGGCTACGCCCACTACGAAGCCTATTACAAGGGGCTGGAGCTGATCACCGCTGTGATCCGCAAGGCCCGCCGTCAGGTCGCCGAACGCGCCCTGGCCTTCGCGAAGGAGTACAAGGACGACAGCTTCATCTACACCATGGGCAGCGGCGCCGCCTGGGGCGCGGCCTATATGGAGAGCATCTGCATCTTCATGGAGATGCAGTGGATCCAGTCCGCCTGCATCCACACCGGCGAATTCTTCCACGGACCCTTCGAGGTCACCGACGCCAACGTCCCCTTCGTGATCCAGATCAACGAGGGCACGACCCGGGAGCTGGACGAGCGGGCGCTCCGCTTCCTGCGCAGCTACGGCAAACGCCTGGAGGTCCTGGACGCCAAGGAGCTGGGGCTTTCCGTGATCGACGCCAATGTGGTGGACTACTTCAACCACTCCCTGTTCAACAATGTCTATCCCATCTATAACCACGCTCTGGCCGAAGAGCGCTGCCATCCGCTCAGCACCCGCCGCTATATGTGGAAGGTCCCGTACTGATTGTGGAAGGGAGAACGGACATGAAGAAAGCAAGACTTCTGGCCATCGGAGACGACGTCTGTGACAAGTATCTTTCCCGCGGCAAGATGTACCCCGGCGGCCAGGCCGTCAACACCTGCGCCTACGCCGTGATGAACGGGGTGGAGGCTGCCTTCCTGGGTAAGTTCGGTTCCGACGAGGTGGCGCAGTGCCTGAAGGACACCTTGGACGCCCTGGGCATCGACCGCAGCCGCTGCCGCAGCTTCGAGGGGGAAAACGGATTTGCCTGTGTTACCCTGGCAGGCAGCGACCGGGTCTTCATCGGCTCCAACAAGGGCGGCGTGGCCGCGGTCAACCCCTACGGCTTCACGCAGGAGGATCTGGACTATATCAAGGGCTTCGACCTGATCTATTCCGATCTCAACGCCTACGTGGAGGACGACCTTCCCCTGATCGCCTCCGCGGGCGTACCCATCGCCTATGACTTTTCCCTGCGCTGGACCGACGAATACCTCGCCAGGATCTGCCCCCACATCCAGGTTGCTTTGCTTTCCTGCGCACATCTGGACAAAGAGGCCCGGGAGCGGGAGATGAAAAAGGCGGCCTCCTACGGCGTACCCCTGGTGCTGGGCACCATCGGCGAGGAGGGCTCCTGGCTGCTGTACCGGGATCGCTTCTACTATGCCCCGGCGGTTCTCTCCGACGATGTCTTCGACACCATGGGCGCCGGCGATTCCTACTTCGCCACCTTCCTCAGCTGCCTGCTGAAGCAGGGTCTGGGCGGGGAGCGCTTCCCGGACGGCGGCGAGGACCGGTCCGAGACGCTGGTGGAAGCCATGCGGGAGGGCGCTGCCTTTGCCGCGAAGGTCTGCAGCATGGAAGGCGCCTTCGGCTACGGCGTGCCCATTGCCGGGCGCATCATTGATAACCGCAATCAATCCGTGTAATCACCCCTGCCCCGTACAGGGTTAAGCATTACGGGAGGCGAGAGGGGAATTTGGGAACCCTCTCCGCCTGGTACAAAAAGAAAGGAGAAAAAACTATGCTGTTCTGGATCGAATTGATCGTCCTCCTGGCTCTCATCTTCTGGGGTGTCCGGAAGGGCGGCGTGTTCCTCACCCTGGCAGGCGGCATCGGCGTGTTCATCTTCACCTTCCTCTTCCGCGCCCAGATGTCCGATCCTCCCCTCACCGTTCTGCGCATCATCCTCTGCGTCGTGCTGGCCGGCGGCGCCATGCAGGCCATCGGCGGCATTGATTACCTGGTCGCTATCGCCGAAAAGATCCTCCGCAAGCATCCCAAGTCCGTGACCATTCTGGCGCCCATCGTCTCTTGGATCTTCGTTTTCTGCTGCGGCACCGGCCACATCGTATGGAGCATTCTGCCCATCGTCAACGAGCTGGCCATTGAAAACGGCATCCGTCCCGAGCGTCCCATCGCTGCATCCATCGTTTCCTCCCAGAACGCGGTCTGCGCCACGCCTCTGGCCGCTGCCATGGCTGCCCTGATCGGCTTCATGGAAAGCTCCGGCATCGGCATGGTCAAGATCCTGCTGGTCATGATCCCCGCCACGCTGCTGGGCTCCATCGCTGCCGGCGTCGTCATGCTCAAAAAGGGCAAGGAGCTGGCTGATGATCCCGAGTTCCAGCGCCGTGTCGCTGACGGCACCCTCAAGCTCGAAGAGAAGCATGAGGAGAAGAAGATCGACTTCAGCAAGTTCAGCAAGGTCAGCAAGATCTCCGTACTCGTCTTCCTCGGCGCCATGGTCTGCGTGGTCATCCTCGGCGCTGTTCCCTCCCTCCGTCCCGTCCTCGGCAACGACAAGGCCCTCGGCATGACCGACATCATTCAGATCTTCATGCTGGTGGCCGCCGCCGTCATCGCCCTTCTGATGAAGGACAAGAAGCCCGACGAGATCCTGAAGACCCAGGTCTTCCAGTCCGGCGTCTTCGCCGCCGTCATTGTCATCGGCCTGTGCTGGATGGTCAACATCTTTATCGGCTCTCAGTCCAGCTACCTGACCGAGGTGGTCGCCGGCTTCACCAACAAGTACCCCTGGATCTTCATCATCGCCTGCTACCTGGTGGGCAACATCACTACCTCTCAGGCCTCCACCACCGCCATTGTGATTCCTCTGGGCCTGGCTCTGGGCATCGCGCCTCCCGTGCTGCTGGCCGGCTGGGCCACCATCGGCTCCCACTTCCTGATCCCCGCCGCCTCCGAGAGCCTGGCCGCGATTGCCTTTGATACCGCCGGTACCACCAAGATCGGCAAGTTCGTCTTCAACACAAGCTATCTGCTGCCCGGCCTTGCAATGGCTGTCGTAAATGCAGTGGTCGCCTATGTGCTGGGCGTGATCATCTTCTGATCCGACATTCTGCTTGTCTCTCCTTTTCCCCCCCGCAAACGGCGTATCTACGGTATCCCTGCCTGCCAAGCAGATCTGTGGATACGCCGTTTCTTCTGAATCATTTGCCCGCCGATCCGGCGGGAGAAGGGAGGACCCCATGAAATTCACCCTGATGAGCTATCACTATCTGCGCTATCCGATCCGGAAATACCTTGACAAGATGGAGCGCTCTCCGCTGGACGGCCTTGATATCTACTGCACCGCGCCGCAGCTCAATCCCTTCGACTATCGGCTGGGGGATCTGATCCAGCTGGACCGGGACATCAAGGATCGCCATCTGACGCCCTATGTGCTGACGGCTGAAAACTGCGCCTACCCGGTGAACCTGGGCAGCTCCAACCGGATTACCTGGGAATCCACGATCCGGTATTACCAGCGCATGATCGACACCGCCGCTTTCCTGGACTTCCCCAACATCCAGATGTGTCCCGGCTCCAGCTACTTCGACGGCGACCGGGAAGCGGGCTGGGCCAGACAGGTGGAGGCCTTCCAGCAGCTGTGCACCTACGCCAAGCGCAAGGGCGTCAACATCTTCCTGGAGACCTGTAAGACCACAACCACCAATCTGATTGTGACCAGCAGGGAGCTGCGCCGTTTCCTGGACGATGTGGGCGCGGACAACCTGAAGGGCCTCTCAGACACCGATCAGATGGCTCTGGCCGGAGAGGATATCAACGATTACTTTGACAATCTCGGCAACAAATACGGCTTCGTCCATTTCAGCGACGCGGGCCATACTGTTCCCGGCACCGGCGGCCTGCCCATGAAGCAGTATTTTGAGACGCTGAAGGCTCGGGGCTACGAGGGCTGGTGCTCCTGTGAGCTCTGCAGCCGGGAGTACTACATCGACCCGGACAAGGCCACTGACGCCTATCTGGATTATCTGACCAATGTATTGGAGGCAATCAAATGAAATTCATACCCATGACCCTTCACTACCTGCGCTACAGCCCGAAACAGTTCCTGGACAAGCTGGAGCGCTCGCCCTTTGACACCTTTGATCTGTATATGAGCGCGCCACAGCTCAACCCCTTTGACTATGCGCTGGGGGATCTGCTTCAGCTGGACAAGGAGATCCGCCGCCGGGGGCTGAAGGTCTACGCCATCACCCCGGAGAACTGTACCTACCCCTGTAACTTCGCTACCCAGAACCGGGAAACCCGGGAGTCCTCCCTGCGCTACTATCAGCGGGCCATCGACACTGCGGAGTATCTGGAATGTCCCAACGTACAGATCAGCATCGGCTTCGGCTATTTTGACGCCCCCCGACAGGAGGCATGGGACAATACCCGGGAGAGTCTCCGGCAGCTGGCGGAATACAGCGCCCGCAAGGGCGTGACCCTCTTCCTGGAGGAATGCAAGGATACCACCACCCAGGTCCTCAACACCAGCGAGGACATCGCGCAGATGCTTCGGGAGCTTGGCACGCCCAACGTACTGGGCATGGTGGACACGGACCAGATGACCTTTGCCGGCCAGAGCCTGGACGACTACTTCAAGAGCCTGGGCAGCAAGCTGGGCTACGTCCACTTCAACGACCGGGGCCACACCGTTCCCGGCCACGGCAGCTTTCCCATGAAGCAGTACTACGAGGATCTGCGCCGGCTGAACTATCAGGGTGTCTGCTGCTTTGAACTCACCGATCGTCAGTACTACATCGACCCGGACAAGGCTGTGGACCAGTGCATCGACTGGCTTGTGGCCAACACCGAGGAATGGAAGGATTACCGGCCATGAGCATGGTGATCGATACCCACATCCACCCGGCCCTCTTCGCGCCGATCTGTGAGGATCCCGCGCGCTTTCACTTCCGCTGTGACGAGATGAACTATCACCTGATGTCCCCGGTGGATCTGGAGCTGCTGAAAAAGCAGCTGGCCCTGGCAGACATCCGGGGCGTCTTCCTGCTGGGGGAGGACTGCTCTTATGACAGGGGGCAGAGCGCCATCAGCAACGAGGAGATCGCCCGGCTGGTAGAGCTGGAGCCGGAGCTTTTCATCGGTTTTGCCTCGGTAGATCCCCGCTGCCCGGATGCGGAGGAAACACTGCGCCGGGCTTTCACAGAGCTGAAGCTGGCGGGGCTCTGCCTCAACACCGCAAAATGCCGGCTCTATCCCTATGACGAGCGGATCTTCCGCCTGTGTGAGGTCTGCCGGGATTACAAAAAGCCTGTAGTGCTGCACAGCGGCCTCTGCCTGGAGCGGGATGCCTTTTCCCGCTACGCCCGCCCCGCAGACTTTGAGGAACTGATCGCCGCCTTTCCTCAGGTCAACTTCTGCCTGACCCATGTGGGCTGGCCCTGGGTGCAGGAGACGGCAGCCCTGCTCATCAAATACCCCAATGCCTATGCCAACACCGCCCTGATGAACTTCGACGGGCCGGTACAGCTCTATCACAAGGTGTTCAAGGAGGACATGGGTGAATACTGGGTGGAACACAACCTGGCCGACAAGCTGATGTTCGGCTCCGACAGTCCCCGCATCCGCCCGGTCCGGGCCAAACGGGGCCTGGATGCCCTAAAACTGCGGCCGGACGTAATGGAAAAGCTCTGCCGGAAAAACGCCCTGCGTTTTCTGGGAAGGGAGGATCAGCCGTGAAAACCGCTCTGGAACGTTTTACCGTCATCGCCGATGCGGAATTTCAACTGATCCGCATCACCGATACCGTGAAGGCCTTTGCCGAAAACTGCGGGATCCTGAACGGGGTGGCCTTTGTCATCACCCTGCACACCACCACCGGCATCACCATCAACGAAAGTCTCCCCTGCGTGGAGAAGGACATCGAGGAGCAGCTGGAACGGCTGATCCCTTCGGACTATCCCTTCAATCACAACCATTATCTGCCCAGCTACGGCACCATCGGCGGGAACAGCCCGGGGCACCTGAAATCCCTGCTCACCGGCAACCACTGCGTCCTGCCCCTGGTGGACGGCGCCCTGGTCCTGGGCAATGCGGCAGACATCTACTTCTGCGAATATGACGGGATCAAGAAGCGGAAATACCTGGTTTATGTCATGGGTGACTGAGGAGGTGCAGCATGAAAAGAACCATCGCCATGGCGGACAACTGCATTGACGTCTACTACAAGCAGGACCGCTTTTATACCACCGGCAACAGCATCGACTTTGCCTTCAACTACCGCGCCATGGGCGGCGACGTCACGGAAATGACCATTCTGGGCAACGACTTCTTTGCCGACGCTCTGCAGGAAAAGTGCGCCGAGCGCGGCATCCCCCTGCGGGCACTCCGCCAGTCTGAGCGCCCCACTGGCATGGCCAAAATGGCAATCGTGAACGGGGACCGGGTCCACCTGTCCTTTGTGGGCAACGCCATGGAGGAGATCGAGCTGAGCGAGGAGGACCAAGCCTTCGTCCGGGACTTTGACATCGTCTACTGCGAGCGCTGGTGCAAGGTGCACCGCTATCTGCCCGCCCTCAAGCGGCCGGGTCAGATCTGGGTCTATGACTTCTCCAAGCGCCTGACTTTGGAAACCAACGACCTGGTGCTGCCCTATGTGGACTACGCCTTTTTCTCCTACGACGGGGACGATGACTATATCCGGGACTTCCTCGTGAAAACGCAGGCCAAGAGCGCCGGCTGCGTCATCGCCATGCTGGGCGAGCACGGAAGCCTGGCCTGGGACGGGGAGAACTTCTATCGGGAGAGTGCGGAGAAGGTGGAGGTCTGCAACACGGTGGGCGCCGGAGACTCCTACATTGCCGGCTTCACCTACGGGCTCAGCCTGGGAGAGAGCGTGCCCGCCTGCATGGCCCGGGGCAAGGCCCAGGCCACCAGGATCATTCAGATCTTCAACCCTTATGAATAAAAGGAAAGGAGCATGTCTATGAAACCCGAAATCTTTGAAAACAACGCCGAGGGCATCAAGCAGGTCTACCGGAACGACGAATGGAGCGTCAGTATCAAAAACTGGAAGCCCGACAACGACATCGCAGGCGTGGAAAAGCTGGAGATCCACTATACCACCGACGAGCAGTTCGTGTTGGTGGGCGGCAAGGCTCTGCTCATCACCGCCGATGAAAAGGACGGCGCTTTTTACAACATTGAGCTGACCCCCATGGAGATCGGCAAGGTGGCCCACGTGGGCATGGGCCAGTGGTTCTATTCCATCACGCAGAAGGACTCCAAGATCGTCTATATCCAGCGCTCCGACTGCTCCATGGAAAACAGCGAGATCCGCTATATGACGCCGGAGCAGGTCAGAGCCGTGCAGGCCGAGGCCGCCAGGCTCCTGGCAGATTGATAGCAGGCACGAAAGGGAGAGACCCTGTCCGGGATCTCTCCCCTTTTTCACGAAGGAGGATGCATCCATGCAAAAGCTGAAAAAAGAACAGATCGCCATCGGGAACTACCACTACACCACCTGGTCCTTCGACGCCTTTCTCCGCTCCGTGCAGGAGCTGGGCCTTACGAACATCGAGATCTGGGGCGCAAAGCCCCACTTCCTTCCGGGCATCCAGAGCCCGGACTACCTGCGGGCGACTGCCGGGAAGATCGCAGATGCGGGACTGAAGGTCATTTGCTTCTGTCCGGAGCAGAACAACTATCCCGTGAACATCAGCTCCGCAGAACCCTCCCTGCGCCGCTGGAGTCTGGAGCATATGAAGCGCTGCCTGGAAGCGGCGGCCCTGCTGGGTGCCCCCACGGTGCTGCTCTGCCCGGGCAACGGCACTATGGAGGAAGAGCCGGAGCAGATTCGGGATCGCTTTGTCCTTTCCGCCCGGGAGTTGGCCCAGACCGCCGCAGACAACGGCGTCGTTCTGGCACTGGAGACCCAGGCGCAGACCGATGCGCTCTTCATGAACACCGCCCGGCAGCAGAGGGAGGTGCTGGAGCTGGTGGATCACCCCAACTTCAAGCTCATGCTGGACACCGTGCAGCTTGCCCAGTTCGATGACAGTGTGGAGGAGGACCTCCGCATCCTGGGGCTGGAAAACGTCCACCATGTCCATCTGGGCAACACCCTGCTGCGGGAAAAGACCCCTGGGGAAAAGAAGCTCCCCGGCGTCTACAGTCTGGGCCGCAGCGTATGCGGGCACATTGGCTTTCGGGAGGGGAACCTTCCCCTGCTGCAGGACCTGCTGGAGCTGGCCCGGGCAGGCTACGATCGGTACGTGACCATCGAGATCTGCCAGAAGGCCTATTGGCTGGAAGCCCACCGCTATTCCCGGGAGGCATGGGAACTGATCCGGGAAGCGCTTGTCTGAAACCAGAGCAAAGATCCCCGATGTACCAGTGAATCAAAGCGGCAAAAACGGCCAACAGGCAAGAACCCCCTTGATGTAGGAAAACCGCAGCACTACATCAAGGGGGTATCATGATGGCAAGGATACCGGCATACACAGGAACTAACGAAACTTGGACAAATATTCTTTGCCCTCAACTTTTTTATGAATCCTCTGGCAGAAAGAACCTGGTGGACAGACAGTCCACTTGCGCCCACTTTGCTCATGTATTCAGAGAGAAGATCGGTGTCCAGGTCTTCAATTGTTGCGTCGAAATTCGGCTCATCCTCATATTGGCGTGTGCTCTTTGCAAATTCGAGATTCCGGAGATCCTCTCCCCTCAGTTCTCTTGTCCGATCTCCGATACGTAGCCAGGTCATGTCTTTCTGGGTACGAATAATCTGATCGACGCTCTCCTCAATATGGAGAAGCAATAGTCTGTCGGCTTCACCGTTCTCGTTGACAATGTCGATAAACTCTTCTTTCCAGCGAATGCTGTGTATCGCTAAAACCGATTTTGCATTTTTGTGGCAAACGGGGAAAATGAATACCGGCAAAAAGCATTTCTGTTTGGCGCTCAGAAATGTCTTTGCCGGTACCCGGGAGGTTTCCAAAGGAGGGCCGGGGAGGCCTGCCTTTGGCACACGATCTTGCTCGCAAGGTCTAGTGTGTTATACCTTTTGTTCCGCGAGGCGGACAAAGGGGTGATGTCGCCTTTCTGGACAGCACACCTTTACCCGCCGAAAACGGCGGCCAAAAACTGCGAAGAAATGAGCAGAGTTCGGCTGCTGTTTTCATAAAGGAAGCGAGGGCGAAATGAAATGCAGCCTGCGCTTCCGGCGGAACAAGAGGTATATAAAAGCTCCCGTCTCTCGTCCCGCATCCCGCCGCAGTGCCGTTTCTCAAAAAGATGCTTTCAAAATGCTAGCACGTTTCGGATCTGTATGCTCGGAGTGCTTTCATATTGAAAGCATCTTCTCGCGTTTTACTAATCCACCCATCGAATGATCATGCCGCGGTCGGCGTCGGTGCGCGGCACGTTGCAGGAAAGCTTACGCTCTCTCCCAGCCCGCGTTGCTTCCCACTCGTACCAGAACGGGATGGTCAGCTTTTTCGGAAGCTTGTCATTTTCAATTGCCCGGATTTCCTGGATCGCGCGTTTTGCGAAAGGCTGGCTTTTGACAAAATCTCCGTCTGCCAGCTTTACGATCTCGGTCTCGTTTTTCAAAAAGTCAAAACGGATCTCGCCCCAGTCGCCGTCGTAGTCTGCCCAATAGGAGTAGACTGCGGCGGCGATTTTTTTGTTTTTCTTCTCCTGAGAAACCAGCCGCAATTGCAAAACATGAAAGACCTCGTGACCGGCCAGATGCTTCATCATCTTTTCCAGCACCCGCTGATACGCACGTTCTGCACCGCTGGCTCCGCTGCCCTCGAACAGCACGGCGAGATCCTCGAAGCCGACGCGTTTCCTCCAATCACTGACGCGCCCGCAGGTCATGCAGATTGCGTTGCGCTTTTCCAGAAGTGTCTGTTCGCGGAAGCTGAGCTTTTCAAACGCCTCCCGTACCCACTCGGCTTG
>CAMHRJ010000013.1 GCA_946187475.1 uncultured Clostridia bacterium
AGCTCCTTTGCAGCAGCCTCGTCCGTGACGCCGACCATGGCGGGATGCAGCCGCCGGGCCTGCTCCTCGGCAAGCCGGACGCTGCGGTTGGTGGTGATGGCCCGCACCCGCAGGCCCAGATGCTCCGCCACGGCCACGGTCTGACGACCGATGCTGCCGGTGGAGCCTAAAATGGAAATGGAACGTACCATGTGATTGCCTTTCTAAACAGTGTGGAGTCGAATGCGTCTCCGATCAATGTCAAATAAGGATTTAACGGGGGAGATTGTTTTACGTCGCACTACAATCTGTGCTCGTAGGGGCGGGGCTTGCCCCGCCCGATTACACAGGCATTGGTCCGGCGGGAGGGGCAAGCCCCTCCCCTACACTCATTCATATTATGCGAAGCGAAATTCCACACGGGCGATTCGTGAATCGCCCCTACAAATATCAATTTGCCGTTGATGTCATGCGCGGGAGCCAATGCTCTTCACTGCGCAATTACGCTGATGGCCGGCCAGAGGATGACCAGCAGCTCGATCAGCGGCGCGGTGAAGATGGTGCTGTCAAAGCGGTCCAGCATACCGCCGTGGCCCGGCAGCAGGTTGGAGTAGTCCTTCACGCCGTACTCCCGCTTGATGGCAGAGAAGGCCAGGTCGCCCATCTGTCCGGCGACGCTGCCCAGAAGGCCGTAGACCATCATGGCGAGGAAGTTTACATAATAACCACAGAGCTTGAGGATCAAACCGTAGAGCAGCGCGCCCAGGATGGCGGCAGCCAGTCCGCCCACAGCGCCCTCGATGCTCTTGTTGGGGCTCAGATGGGGCGCCAGCTTGTGCTTGCCCATGGCGTTGCCCACGAAGAAGGCGCCGGAGTCGCTGATCCAGACGATGACGAAGGTCAGCAGGATATAGGGCGCTTTGGGCGCGTGCTGGCCCAGGCGCACCAGGGCCGTGAGCATGAAGGGAAACACGATGCCGCCCATGAACACCAGTGCGGGCTCCACGAAGTGCATGCGGCCGGTCTCCTGCCGGAAGGTCAGCATCATCTCGGCGAACATGACCACCATCAGCAGCCACCCCGCCAGCTTCAGCACGAACTCGCCGGCGCCGAAGACGGTGCCCAGAGGGATGGCCGCGGCGCAGACGGCGGCATAGACGCCGAAGCGGGTGCGGAAGCGAATGCCCTGGGTGGTATGCAGCAGCTCCCAGCCAGCCACAGCCGCCATGGCGGCGACCACGATGGCCCAGCCCCACAGGGGCGCGAAGAAGATCACGGCCAGCAGCGCCGGAATGCCGATTCCGGCAACGATCAGTCTGTTTTTCATGTTATCTCTGTCCTTTACTGGTTGATTGGAAGAAAAGCAAGAGGTTCATATTTGTATTTATCGGGGTGGTGGATTTATGCCGCACCCACTTGGCTCCCTCGGCGAGGAAGCTGTCGAGCGGAGCGAGACTGAGGGAGCGGACGTGAGATTCGGAATGCATGATATTGAGTGCATACAAGCGGTAAGGTTCTCTCCCTCAGTCACGGCTGACGCCGTGCCAGCTCCCTCGCCGAGGGAGCCGAGACACCATTTTTCTACATTGCAGGTTTATTCCAACATCCCGTTAAATATCAATTAATCGCTTTGTTCGTTTGTTCCTTCGTAGGGCGGGGACTTGTGCCCAGCCGGTTATGCATTCCGTGTCCGCGGCGGCCCACAGGTGGCCGCCCTACGGCTTTTTGTGCGCACACGGGCGATTTGCGGATCGCCCCTACGGGCATTATTTCACTGCGCCAAATCTGCGGTCTCTTCTCTGGAACTCGATGATGGCGTCGTCCATGTCCCGCTCGGTGAAGTCGGGCCAAAGGACGTCGGTGAAATAGAGCTCGGCGTAAGCTCCCTGCCAGGGCAGGAAGTTGGACAGCCGCTCTTCCCCGCTGGTGCGGATGATCAAATCCGGGTCGGGGATGCCGGTGGTATAGAGCAAATCGGAGAAGTTTTCCTCCGTCAGCTCCGGCGCCTCGCCGGCCTTGTAGGCCTCGGCATATTTTTTCACCGCGTGGAGAATTTCGTCCCGGCCGCCGTAGTTGATGGCCAGATTCAGCTGGCAGCCGTCGTGATGGCTGCTCTCCTCCCGGGCGTCGGCCATGAGCTGCTGCAGCTCCGGCGAGAGGGCGGTCAGCTCTCCGAAGAAGTCCATGCGGATGCCGTCGCGCTTCATGACGTCGATGGCCTCAATGATATAGCGCTCAAACAGGTTCATGAGGGTTTTGACCTCGTCGTCCGGGCGCTTCCAGTTCTCGGTGGAGAAGGCATACAGCGTCAGATAGTCGATGCCGATGTCCTTGCAGTAGTTTGCGATCTTCCGCACGGTCTCAGCGCCTACGGCGTGGCCCGCCGTCCGGGGCAGACCGCGTTTTTTCGCCCAGCGGCCGTTGCCGTCGAGAATGATGCCGATGTGCCGCGGCAGGCGCTCGGGATCGAAGGTCGGGACGGTCTCCTCCGCCTTTCTTTTTTGAAAAATAGCCATGTGTGACTCCTGTCAAACGACACCGAAAAGGGGGATGAGCTCATCCCCCTTTTGGTTCGGTGGTGTTATTTTCCCAGGGCGATGGCCGCCAGCGCAGCCGCCGGCAGCGTGCCCTGCTGAAGGATAATCTTTCTGGACGTGGTGGCGCAGCCGTAGCCCGCTGCGGTCAGCATGCAGCCCAGGAAAAACAGGCAGACGCCCGTATCCCGGCGCAGCAGACCCCAGAGCATTCCGGCCCCCAGGAATCCATTATACAGTCCCTGGTTGCCCGCCATGACAGCCGTGTCGCGGAAAAAGCCCTCGTGAGGCTCCGGGAAAAAGCTCGCGCCCTTTTCCTCCCAATGACGCATCTCGATCACGGCGATCATCAGGCTCTCCGCTGCGGCAAGTCCGGTCAGCAGTTTTCCGGCGATCTTCACAGCTCCATGAGCTCCTTTTCCTTGTCGTCGGCGATCTTCTCGACTTCCTTGATGAAGTCGTCGGTCAGCTTCTGCATGTCCTTCTCAACGTCCTTGAAGTCGTCCTCGGTGATCTCGGATTTCTTCTTCTGGGCCTTGAATTTATCCATGGCGTCGCGGCGGATGTTGCGCACGGCGACCTTGGCGTCCTCGCCGTACTTCTTCACCTGCTTGGCCAGATCCTTACGGCGCTCCTCGGTGAGCTGCGGGAAGATCAGGCGGATGGCACGGCCGTCGTTCTGGGGGTTGATGCCCAGCTCGGAGGCCTGGATGGCCTTCTCGATGGCCTTCAGGGCCGAAGCGTCCCAGGGCTGGATCAGCAGACTGCGGGCGTCCGGCGAGCTGATGGAAGCCAGCTGGTTGATGGGCGTGTCGGTGCCGTAATACTCCACGGTGATCCGGTCCAGCACGGCGGGGTTGGCCTTGCCGGCGCGGACTGCGGCGAGCTGCTCCTTGAGAAACTCGCAGGTCTTTTTCATTTTGTTTTCAAATTCCTGATAGTCCAGAGACATGATGCTTCCTCCTCTATGATGAAAGTAACGTTTTGCTTACTTGACCAGGGTACCCACGGCCTGACCCGTCACGGCCCGGAGAATGTTCTCCGGCTCGGAGAGGGCAAAGACGAACACGGGCAGGTGATTGTCCATGGCGAGGCTGGTGGCGGTGGAGTCCATGACGGCCAGATGCTGGGCCAGGACCTCGTCATAGGTGATGTTGTCATACTTCACGGCGCTGGCGTCCACCCGGGGGTCTGCGCTGTAGACGCCGTCAATGTTCTTGGCCAGCAGGATGGCGTCGGCGTCGATCTCGCAGGCGCGGAGCACCGCGGCAGTGTCCGTGGAGAAATAGGGGCAGCCGGTGCCGCCGGCGAAGAGGACGACCTTCCCCTCCTCCAGATGCTTGACCGCACGCTGGCGGGTATAGGTCTCGGCAAAGGCGCGCATTTCCGTGGCGGTCTGGACCCGGGCGGGAATGTCCTTCTGCTCCATGACGTCGGAGACGGCCAGGCAGTTCATGACCGTGGCCAGCATGCCCATGTGGTCGGCGCGGGAGCGCTCCATATAGCCGCCGCCGTCCTTGGCACCGCGCCAGAAGTTGCCGCCGCCGATAACGACGCCCACCTGGACGCCCAGTTCCCGGCATTCCTGAATTGCGTCACAAACCTGCGCGATCATATTGAAATCCAGGCCGGTCTTCTTCTCGCCGGCCAGCGCCTCGCCGCTGATCTTCAGCAGGATGCGGTGATATTTGGGTGTGATGATATCCAATGGTATCCCCTCATTTCGCACAATTGTCTGCTATATTTTAATATAAAACCGGGAAAAAGAAAAGGGGGTAAATGTGAATCTTCAAAAAACATTGCAGGAAGCGGGAAAAAACTTGGTGGAAGGACATTCAAATTGGGATTTGTCGGGAAGATAGATTTACGCCGCACTTCGATGGTGCTCGTAGGGGAGGGGCTTGCCCCTCCCGTTAACACAGGCATTCGTCGGCGGGAGGGGCAAGCCCCTCCCCTACAAATTCTATTTCGACGCCACCGTTAAAATCAATTTGTCAGGGTGTTGGTTTCAGCGCGAAACTTAAAAACGGTGTCATTGCGAGGAGCGAAGCGACGTGGCAATCCGTTCCTTGCAGTACCGGCGAATTGGTTTCGCAGGATTCAGGCGAATCCGTACAACACCAAAAGATTGCAAGTCTCCACTCCGCCGCCGGGGAATGTGGATTGCCGCACCGTCGTGCGCGACGGTTCGCAATGACACCTCTTTTGGTGCGCAGCAAAATCCCACACCGGGCGATTCGTGAATCGCTCCTGCAAATATCAATTGATCGTTTATTTACATAATATATTTTCTGTAAACTACTAACTTGATTCTATCCGAACCGTTTGTATATTTTCCCTTCCGGCGGGCACAATGGTTTCTGTGAGAACAATCACCCTGCGCCGAAGGGCGCAGAGGAAGGAGACGCATGATGAAACGAATGATTCCCTTGATGCTGGCGCTGGCAATGCTGGCCGGCTGCGGCATGATGAAGCCCACGGAGACCCCCACGCCCACGGAAGAACCGGAAATGCTGGAAACCATGCCCCTGGACGCTTCGGAGACCGGGATGCCCGAGGTGCCCGAAATGGAGGAACCCAAGGTGGCCGACGCACTGGACGCCATCCGCGACTACGACCCGGAACACGTGGACAGCGCCGTGATGCGCTACGCCGCAGCGGCGCAGCTGCTGACCTTCTGCAAGAACACGGAGCGGGCCGCCGAGGACCTGAAGGACGAGATCCGCGCCTACTTCAAGGACATGAGCGACACCGAGAAGGCCGACTTCCGGGAGCGCTATGAGGACGTGGCCGCTCTGGCCCAGAGCATCGCCCGGGGCGATGTGGAACAGAGCGAGCTGGACAACATGCTCCGGGACGCCGACGTGAAGCTGGAGGAGCTGGACCCCGTGAACTTCCAGCATGAAAATCTCACCGATCTGGACGAGACCATCCGGGACGCGGTCAAATGAGCCGCGTTTCCCCAGAATCCCAGTTCGAAACCGACTTCTTTGGAAGTCGGTTTATTTTACATAATACTTTTTATGTTAATATAAATAGTTCCAAAGATGCAGCGTGATTTCCTTGACGGAGCAGCGGTTTTCTGGTACATTGATTTCAGGAAGCACTTAAATTACGAGGAGGCAGAGATATGTACAACTTTGACGAGATCATTGACCGGAGAAACACCAACGCGCTGAACACCGACGGTTTCCGGCAGTATATCTTCCACGCAGGCCCGGAGAAGGTCTTCCCCTTCAAGGACGAGGAATTCGTGCGCATGTGGGTGGCGGACATGGAGTTCGCCGTTGCCCCGGAGATCATCGACGCCATGCGCGCCCGGCTGGACCGCCGCATTTTCGGCTACACCGGCGTTTACGACAGCACCTACTACGACTCCTTCCGCAAGTGGTGCGTGGATCACTATGACTGGGATTTCCCCCGGGAGCAGCTGTGCTTCTCCCCCGGCATCATCCCCGCGCTGTATCAGCTGACGGAGTCCATCTGCGCCCCCAGCGAGAAGGTCATCATCAACACCCCTGCCTACGGCTATTTCCTCCACGCGGCGGAGTACAACAACCTGGAGGTGCTGCATTCCCCGCTGAAGAAGGACGAAAACGGCGAGTTCGCCATGGACTTTGAAAACTTCGAGCAGGTCTGCTCCGATCCCAAGGCCAAGCTGCTGTTCTGGTGCAACCCCCACAACCCCACCGGCCGGGTCTGGACGGAGGAGGAGCTGCGCCGTGTGGCCCAGATCGTGAAGAAGTACAATCTCTGGATCATCTCTGACGAGATCCACTGTGACCTGCTTCGTCAGGGCCAGCATCACACGCCCATGGCGAAGATCATGCCCAACTATCCCAAGCTGATCACCTGCATGGCACCCACCAAGACCTTCAACATGGCGGGTCTGGCCTTCTCCAACGTGATTATCCGCGACGAGGCTACCCGGGAGGAGTTCAAGGATCGGGACAAGCTCTTCGGCATGGTGAACCCCATCTCCCTGGCGGCGGCCAAGGCGGCCTACGACGTGGGCGAACCATGGCGCAACGAGCTGAGAACCTATCTGGACGAGAACTTTGCTTTCGTCAAGGCCTTCCTGGCGGAGCATCTGCCCGAGGCGGTCATGAACATCCCCGCTGCCACCTATCTGGCCTGGGTGAACATGGGCGCCTGCCTCCCGGGTGTGGAGGATCTGCCCGGCTTCTTTGCCAACAAGGCCGGTGTGCTGCTGGAGGGCGGCAACTCCCTCTTCGTGGGCAACGCCGAAGGTTACATCCGTCTGAACCTCGCCATGCCGCGCAGCATCATCCAGACCGGTCTGGAGCGCATGCGCGACGCCATCTGCGCGGAAAGAAAGTAATAGACTTACAAAAGGAGGATCATCCCATGTCCAAGAAGAATCCCTATGCCGGTACCCAGACCGAGAAGAATCTGGAGGCCGCCTTCGCCGGCGAGTCCCAGGCCCGCAACAAGTACACCTACTTTGCCTCCAAGGCCAAGAAGGAAGGCTTTGAGCAGATCGCTGCCCTGTTTCTGAAGACCGCCGACAACGAGAAAGAGCACGCCAAGATGTGGTTCAAGGAACTGAACGGCATCGGCAGCACCGCCGAGAATCTGGCCGAAGCCGCCAACGGAGAAAACTACGAGTGGACAGACATGTACGCCGGCTTTGCCGAGACCGCCGAGGCCGAGGGCTTCCCGGAGCTGGCGGAGAAGTTCCGCGCCGTGGCCGCCATCGAGAAGCACCACGAGGAGCGCTATCGCGCCCTGCTCCACAACGTGGAGGCTCAGGAGGTCTTCAAGAAGAGCGAGGTCAAGGTCTGGGAGTGCCGCAACTGCGGTCACATCGTCGTGGGCACCGAGGCCCCGGAGATTTGCCCCGTCTGCGCACACCCGCAGGCCTATTTCGAGGTCAACGCCGAGAATTATTGAGCGGATACAAACGGCACCCTGCGAATCATCGCAGGGTGCCGTTTTATTTACATAAATATATTATGTAAACTTATTAATTGATATTTGTAGGGGCGATTCACGAATCGCCCGGTGTATGATTACGCTTTACACAGAATGATTCCGTGTAGGGGCGGGGCTTGCCCCGCCCGCATGTTACAGCTCATTCCAATTTATACGGGAGGGGCAAGCCCCTCCCCTACGAATCCTATCCAACTGCTCTACAAATTCATGTTTATCAAACACCATTCCGCTCCAGGCGGATTTCCACTGGAACATTCAGGCGGATGGAATCGGGCCGGACGATGCAGTCATAGGCCAGAATCTGCACGCCGGCGTCCCGGGCGCGGAGCAGGGCTTCGCCAAAGGCGGGGTGGGTCTCCCAGTTGGGCTCGAAGCGGCGCAGATGCTCCATCTGGATGACGAACAGCAGATAGGCCTCATACCCGTCCTCCAGGCAGCGCGCCAGCTCCTGCACGTGCTTCACGCCCCGCTCCGTGGGCGCGTCGGGAAACCGGGCCACGCCCTCCTGCTCCAGGGTGACGCCCTTGACCTCCAGGAAGGCCCGCTTTCCACCATGCTCGGTGAAAAGATCAAAGCGGGAGTCGCCATAGCGCACCTCCCGGCGGAGCAGGGTCAGGTCGGGGAACAGATCGCCGCCGCGGAGCCATTCTTCTGCCGCAGCATTGGGGATCTGGGAATCCATGTTCACCAGCCGCTCCCCTTTCTGCACGGCGATCAGATCATATTGGGTTTTCCGCGCAGGGTTGTCCGTTTTCGTGAGCCATACCCGGGCGCCGGGCTGCAGCAGTTCCCGGCAGCGGCCGGTGTTCTTCACGTGGACGGTCTCTGTCCGGCCGCATAGCTCCACTTCAGCCAGAAAGCGGTTTGGCCGGCGCAGGAATCGGGCCTCGGTCACATTCTCGTATTGCATTGACATTCCTCTCTGCAAAAAAATCCTCCCGCCGATGCGGGAGGATTTTCAATTGGATTACGCTTTCGGCGTCTCGTCCGGGTCGGGGAACATGGCGTCGATGGCTTCCTCGGTGAGAGGCGCGGATTCATCATACACCGCCTTGCGGGGAATGAAGTCAGGTTCCGGGTCCACCGCGTCCTCCACGGCCTCTGCCGCAGTCTCAACGGCCTCCTCGGCCTGTTCCAGGACGGAGTCCACAACCTGCTCCGCCTCGGTGACCACGGCGTCCGCTGCATCTTCGACGGTCTCAGTCACGGGCGCAGTCTCGGGAACCTCGACGGTCCCGACCACAGGTTCGGTAACCAGCTCCGAAGGGACCGGAACGGTCTCGAAGTCGGACTCCTTCACGGGGACCGCCTCAGAGACGGCGCCCGGGGCAGTGGCGTCGAAATCCACGTCCACGGCCTTGGTGGTCTTGTTCTTCCGGCGCTTCAGCAGGAAGAAGCCGCCGATCAGGAGCGCCAGGATGGCCAGACCGATGAGGAGTTTGGCCAGCCAGCTGCCGCTGCCGCCCTTGGCCACGGCGAAGGTCACATCGCGGTCCGGGCTGTCGAAGACCAGGTAGCTGCCATCGCGGGAGGCGCTGACCTTGTTCCACTCGCCGTCACGATAGGTGTAGATGGTGTGGCTGCCTTCCGGCGCGTAGACGCGGACGTTGACTGCGGCGTCCTCGCCGCTGACCGGTGCGTCGTTGAGCACCTGGACGTCATACTGCATCTCCAGAGACTGGGTAGCCGGGAGCTCCGGCGCAGGCGTCTTGGAGTCTGCCACATGGACCGTGGCGGCCGGGTCGAACACGCCCTGCACCAGCACCAGCGGAGTGTCGGTATCATCGGCGTAGAGGTCGCCCTCCACCACCGCCGTGCTGGCGGAGTAGATGGCCTTGACTTCCAGATCGAAGGTCAGGTTCTTGTAATCCATCTCGGGCCAGCGGCCATAGTTGCCTTCCAGCGGCGGGCACTCGGGAATCTCGCTCTCGTCGATGGAGCCGCCGTAGCCGAAGGTGATGGTCTTTACGATCTCGCCGTTGGCGGTGAAGGTGGCGGTGAAGCTGCTGAACTCAGCAGGCACGCCCTCCTGGGAGACGAAGTCGTTGTAGGTGCGCTCTTCCGCCATGCCCTGATAGCTGATGCCGTCCACAGCGGAGAGAGTGTCGTGGACATAGACGTTGCCCTCAACGGAGCCTTCCGCGTCCACATCGCCGGCGATGGTGCCGAGGCAGTTGTCGCGGGCGCTGATGTTCACCAGGGTGCCGCAGTCGGAGATGTTGTTGCCGAAGCCGGCCACGCCGCCGACGTAGCTGCCGCCGGTGACGGCGCACTTGGCCCAGCTGGAGCGGACCGCGCCCTTGGACAGGCCCACGATGCCGCCGGCATAGTCGCCGCCGGTGCTTTCCACGGCGCCGAAGCCCTGGCAGCCCGTGATGACGCCCAACTCACCGTCACCGCAGACGCCGCCCGCGCAGTCACGGCGGGAGGTGGCGGTGCCGTAGTTCCGGCTGTCCGCCAGGACGCACTTGGTGAAGTACTTGCTGGTGAGGGAGCTGTCCTCGATCAGGTTCGAATCGCCCTGGGGCGTGAAGTCATACTCGATGGCCATGCTGCCCGCGATGCCGCCGGCGTTGATGTCGCCGTTGGCAGCGCCGTAGTTCTCGCAGTTATAAACTCTGCCGTTGGTGGTCTCCAGATCGGCCTCGGAGGTGTCCTCGATGATGTTCTCCACATCGGGGTCCAGAGCCATCTGCAGAATGTCCACCAGGTCAACCATGACCACGTTGAACTGGTCGTTGACCATCTGCATGTCGGAGATGATCTGGTTGGAGTAGCCGGCCGCCTGAGTGCTCAGGGTACCGAGGCCGCCGGAGATGCTGCCCAGATCGTCGAACATGCCTTCCATGGCGGTGCGGAAATCGCTGTCCACGCCCTGGAGGGTCAGCTGCTCGTTGCCGGAGAGGTAGCTTCCCACCTGGTCCATGTAGCTCATGCCGGTGGAGAAGTGGCCCGTGGCGCCGCGCAGGGTCTCGAAAGCAGTCTTGAAGGCGCTGCTCATGTTGTCCAGACGGGTGTTGCCGTCGGTATCCTCGGTGAGGTAATAGAGGTTGATGATGCGGGTCATGGTGGAGATGTCACCGGAGACCACGCCGGCCGCGCTGGAGGCGTCGCCCACGCCCATGAGCAGGGCGTCGCGGACACCCTCATAGGAAGTCAGCGCATCGGGATCATACTGGTATCCATAGCGGTTGGACATTTCCAGCCAGTTGTCGGGACGCTCGGCCACCAGGTCATAGTTGCCGGTACCCACCTGGTTGTCGGCCACCTTCATCAGCCAGCCGCAGTAGGCCATGGCGGCGTTCAGCCGCTCGGCGCTGGTGGTCAGATCGCCGGCAGCGTTCTTGAAGCTGGTCTTGTCGGCGGAGGACATCTCATCGATGGCGTCCAGGGAATCGAAGCCGCCGTCGAAGAAGCGGATGGAGCTGTCCAGGGAAATGGCGCCCTGGGAGAATTCGGTGATGGCGGGAGAAACCATCTTCTCAGCGGTGTTGATGCGGAGCATCAGCTCGTTGATGGTGCCGGTGGTTTCGTCCACGTAGTTTGCCGTCTGCTCGGCCACATAGCGGGCATGCTCCGTGGCGCTGGAGGCGGAAGCCGCGATGGCGCCGATGGTGGCGCTGATGCCGGCGGCGGCCGCGCCGGTGTGGTTCAGAAGAACGTCAACGGTATCGTGGAGCGCGTTCAGGTCGCCCTCCAGCTTGGCAGCGCTGCCGGCTGCCATGTCGATGGTGATGAAGGGCTCCATCTGGCCGGCGATGCCGCCCACGTCCTTGCGGCCGTTGACGGTGCCCCAGTTGGTGCAGCCGGAGACCAGACCGCTCTGGCGGCCAACCACGCCGCCCACGTTGAAGCCCACGTGCTCATAGCCGATGCTGCCCCAGTTGGTACAGCCGATGACAACGCCGGAGCTGAAGCCGGAGATGCCGCCCACGTCGGTGGCGGTGTGGACTTCGCCGTCTTCATCCGTGAGGTCCTCGATGGAAGTCTCCGCCGCGATGGTGGTGGCGGACTCCTCGGTGGAGAGGTTCACGTCCGCGGTATTGGAGCAATAGGAGATCGTGCCGAGGTTCTGGCCCACGATGCCGCCCACATAGTGGTCGCCGGAGGCATAGCCCTCAGTCTTGCAGTTATAGATCATGCCGGTGGGCTCGTTGGTGCCGGCAATGCCGCCCACATTGTAGGAGCCGTTCACCGTACCGGAGAAGCTGCAGCCGCTGATGGTGCCCAGGTTGGTGCCGACCACGGCGCCCACCTCGCTCATGCCGCCGGAGGGATCCAGGTTGCCCGTGATGGTGAGGTCCTTCACGGTGCCGCCCTCCTGCACATAGCGGAACAGGCCCATATGGGAGGCGTCGCCCTCCAGAGAGAGGCCGGAGATCGTGTGGCCCTGGCCGTCAAACACACCGCCGAAGGTGGGGATGGGCGTGAAGGCAGCGCCGCTCAGATCCAGGTCGTTTTCCAGCAGAACTGTCTTGTCTCTGGAATAGGCATCATAGCTGCAGTTTTCACTGAGCGTCTGAAGCTCCTCCGCGGACGTAATGCGGATCGTGTTCTGATCCGCCAACGTGGAGCCGGCTCCCAGCAGGAAGCACAGCACCATCGCCAGTGCCATGGCAAGCAGTCTGCGTCTGTTACGTTTCATTGCGTTCCTCCTCTCCCGGGAGTTCCGGGGCGGATGCGTTTTCGGCTTCCGACAGTTGTTCCTTCTCTTCCTCCGGTTCCATCTGCACGCTGCCAATGTCGATGGACGCGCTGACGGTTCCTTTGACCAGGCCGCGAATCTCCGCGTCTACGAAGCCGTTGATATAGCCGCGGACGTGGCCGTTCATGTGCATGGCGCCCTGCAGGCTCTGCAGCGGGGCGGAATGCCCGATGTTAAACGAGGTCTTTTCGACGATGCTGTCACCCAGCAGAAGCAGCTGGGGCAGCACGCCCATGACCAGGATCATGCTCAAAAGGGTGCCGCGTCCCAGGCAGACGCCGATGGATGCGACGGTGTTCTCCGAAGAGAGGATGCCGATGGCGGCGCCGGCGGCAGCAAGGATGGTGCCGGAGGTGACCACCGTGGGGAACGAGACGTTCAGCGCCTCGATCATGGCGTCCTTGTAGTCCATTCTCTGCTTGAACTGCAGATAACGGCTGGAGATCACGATGGCGTAGTCGATGTTGGCGCCCATCATGATGGCGCTGACGATGAGATACGCCAGGAAGTAGAGATTGGACTGCATCACCGTGGGGACGGCGAAGTTGATCCAGATGCTGCCCTGGATGACCAGGATCAGCAGCAGCGGCAGAGCCGCGCTCTTGAACGTGAGCAGCAGGATGACCACCACGAAGACCAGCGTCAGCACGCTGATGAGAAGGTTATCCTCGCCGAAGGCCGAGGAGAAGTCCCGGTCCTTGGCAGTCTCGCCCACGAAGTAGGACTCGGTATAATACTTGCCGATGACGCCCTTCATGACCATGAGGTAGTCATAGGTCTCCTCGCTCTCCACCGGCAGATTCAGGTGGAGGATCATGCGGGAGTAGTCCTCGGTGTGGAGCTGAATCTCACCATCGATCAGCTGGTCGTAAAGCTCGGTCAGATCGTCCATCTTGTCCGGGTCCAGACGGGATTCATAGGCGTCCTTCTGGTCGTAGACGAACTTGATCATCTCGATCAGCGGGACGGTGGTGTTGTCGATGTTGGTGACGTCGATGAGCTGTCCCACCGCCTGGGCCAGATTGTCGTTCTGGGTGCAGTAGGCCATGTACAGCGTGCGGGAAATGGAGATGTCCAGATCCGTCAGATCGGAGAACTGCCGGGGCGTCAGGGCCGAGGTGACCATGTAGCCGTCCTCCGCCTCGGTGCCCGCCAGGGCGATGACCTCGTCCACGCCTTCCAGCTGACACAGATCGTCGTAGAGCTTTTCCTCCGACTCGTAGTCCTTGTAGGGCAGGATCAGCGCGACCTCGTTGATCTCGCCGAAGGTCTGGTTGATCTTCTTTTCCGCCAGCTTGTATTCGTTCTGCTTCATGGTGTCCAGCGTACTGTAGCCGAACACATAGGGGCAGTGGTTGGCGAGGATGGCCGCCGCGATGACCACCACCACGAAAATGGGCGGGATCACATAGCGGCTCTTGATGGTGAAGCGGCCCCAGCCGCTGATCTTCGGAAGGAAGCTCTTGTGGTGGGACTTGTCGATGAGCGGGCTTGCCAGCAGAAGCAGACCCGGCATCAGCAGGAACACGGAGAGCATGCTGAAAAGGATGGCCTTGATGAGGACCAGACTCATATCCTGGCCGATCTTGATCTTCATGAAGGCCAGGGCCAGAAGACCGGAAATGGTGGTCAGGCTGGAGGAGGAAATCTCCGGGATGGCCATGCTCAGCGCCTTGGTCACGGCCTCCTTCGGCTCCATAGTCTCGCGCTTCTCGGTGTAGTGGTGGCAGAGGATGATGGCATAGTCGATGGCCAGACCCAGCTGCAGCACCGCCGCGATGGAGTTCGTGATGAAGGAGATCTCACCGAACCAGAAGTTCGTGCCCTTGTTGACCCAGACGGCCACGCCGAAAACGATCAGCAGCACCGGAACCTCGGCAAAGGTCCGGCTGGTGAGCAGCAGGACGATGATAATGATCGCAACGAGGATGACCAGCACCATCTGCATTTCCTTTTCCAGAATGATGCCGGTAGGGTTGCCCACCTCGGTAAATATATAAGTGTCGTATTCGCTCAGCGCCTCCCGGACATTCTCCACGCCCTGGATGGCCACGTTGTCCAGCTTCTCCCCGTCGAAGGTGACCTCGAACAGGGCGGCCGCATCTCTGAAGTGCTGGGGGTCGTTGGAAATCTCCACGTCCTTGACGCCGTCCACCTTCAGCAGCATGTCGGCCAGCTGCTCAGCTTTGTCATAGGTGATGTTGGATACCATGACCCGGGCGGTACCGTAGGTGACGAACTCCCGGTCCATGATCGCAAGGCCCTGACGGGTCTCAGAGTCGTCCGGCAGATAGTCCGTCAAATCCTCGTTGACTTTTACGCCGGCGGAGGTAAAAATTGACATAATACACAGGGCGGCGAAGATGATGATGAACAGGTATCGCTTGTCAACGATGAAGCCTGCCAGCCGCTCCATGAATGTTTTTCGCTCCATAAAAACCCTCTTTTGTCCCCTCAGATTCCATGCCAAAACGGTCACCGGCTTCCCAAACCGTGACCTGTTCAGAAAATTACAAAGTGGTTACAGCTTGAAAATGCTTGATTTTCCAACTGTTTCACAATCGATAGTATCAAAATGTTAACATAATGATTAAAAATCTTCTCAATACACTATACGATATTCTTCTCTTATTGTCAACCGTTTCTGACGAAAAATCGAGATTTTAGTTCCGATATCGACAACGGGTCAGATAATCGTCATTCCGTCTTGAAAATCTCCCCAACCCGACGGATATAGGCCGGGAGCGCGCCCTCAAAATCCACGCCGAAACGCCGGGGCGTATCGTGCCGGAGACTACGGCGGATGCTGTCATCCGTCAGGAGCGTGGCGACGGTCAGGGCCTGCTGGGTGGAGGCGCCGCGCACCATCAGCGCTGCCAGGGCCGAGGCCAGAATGTCACCGGTGCCGTAGAAGATGCCCTCGTGGGCTTCGCGCATACAGCGGAAGATCTGTCCGCTGGCCACATCGAAGGCAAGATTGCCGATCTCCCCTGCCTCCGTGCGCACGCCGGTGATCACCACGGTCTTGGGTCCCAGAGCGGCCAGCCGCTCGAAGAGCGTGCGGAGATACACCTCGCCGTGGGCCTCATGCTGGTAGTCCAGCCCCGCCAGGAGGGCCGCTTCGGTGATGTTGGGGGTGATCACGTCCGCATGGGCGATCAGCCGGCGGAAGGCGCGGCACATCCGGTCGTCTAAATTGGAATAGTATCGGCCGTTGTCGGCCATGACCGGGTCCACCAGCACCAGCGTTTCCTCCGTGGAGAGCAGCGCCAGCATCTGCATGACGGTCTCCGCCTGGGACGGGCTCGCCAGATAGCCGGTATAGACGCCGTCGAACTTCGCGCCGGTGCTCTGCCAGTGGCGGGCCATGGGCAGCATATCCGCCGACAGATCCCGGAGGGTCCAACCGGTGAATTCGCCGGTGTGGGTGCTGAGCACCGCCGTGGGAATGCAGGCGCACTCCACCCCCGTGGCAGAGATCACCGGCAGGGCCACGGTCAGCGAGCACTTGCCCAGTCCCGACAGGTCATGGATCGCCGCGATCCTGCGCAGGGGCGGCAGCATGGTTTCATTCATGGAAGTTTCCTCATTTCCGACAGACTTCATGCGGCCTTCCCTTTCGAAGGCCGCACGAGATTGTGTGAGCGCGAAGGCTCAGTCCAGGGCACGGAGCTCAGCGTCGATCTCATCCAGCTGCTCCGCGGTCAGACCCGACTGCGCAAAGGCCGCCACACAGCGCAGCGACATGAAGCGCGTCATCTGCAGCGCCGGATTCTTCAGGATTTTGGGAAAGTACCGTTCCAGCACTTCCACCGCCTCCGGCGCAGCCAGCAGGGTCTGCATCTGGTCCTCTGTCGAATGTTTCATGGTTGCTCCTCCCCGCCTTTCGGCGGAATGCGCGCTCAAAATCAGGCTGAGCGCATACTGATACGGGTGGTATTATACTGCAAACCCACCTTTCTGTCAAATTTCCCCTGCCGGGCCGAAGGTCTGCACTTTACTTTCACCGGAAACTGTGTTAAAGTCTCCCAAGGAGATGTGATATCAAGAAAATCCTGGAACTGATCGAGACAGAACCCTTGCGTTTTTGATACCGGCGAAATCTGTCTGCCGGCGAGTTGGATGCACCGCGCTCACGGTCCGACGCCTGTTCGTATTCCGGGAGACCAAGGAGGAACCCTCATGAGACCATATAAAACCAGAATCGCTGCCCTTCTGCTCTGCATCCTGATGCTGGCCGGCTGCGGCAAGGCGGCGGAGTCTGCGAAAAACGACGCAGCCGGAACCCAGCAGAGCACCAACACCGCGAAACCCGAAGCCTCTGCCAAGCCCGACGCCATGGCAAAGCCGGGCGCCCCCGCTTCCCCGGCGGTCTCCCCTGTTGCCACGTCCACGCCCAACGCCGCGACACCCACGCCGACGCCGGAACAGGATGACGAGAACACGGCGCCGGAAGCAGAGGACCCTGCGCAGGATGCCGCAAGCATCCCCAAAGGAAATTGGGTGGATCACACCACGGGCATGAGTCTTTCCATCGATGACGCCGGCAACGTCACGGTGCTCTGGAAGCAGAGTGACGGCACCGCCTACTGCTGGATCTGCACCGTCGCCCGGGATGACGCCGGGGTGCTGCGCTATTCCGACTGCACCAAGCTGAGCCAGACCGGCGACAGCGCATCCAGCACCCTCTACCAGAACGGCACCGGCACGCTGACCGTTAAAAACGGCAATCTCTACTGGCAGGACGACATCGAAAACATCGCCGCCAATCTGGT
>CAMHRJ010000014.1 GCA_946187475.1 uncultured Clostridia bacterium
AGCAGCCCCAGCGCGCGAAAGCCCTCGCGCCGAACCAGCATTTCCCGCCAGCGGGCGCGGAATGTGCGGCGCTGATAGGTCTCAGCTGCCTCGCGATAGTAAAACAGCAGCTCCTGCAGATTGTAACCGCACCAGCCCTTCCGCTGCAGGCGCATGAAGAGCTCATAGTCCTCGCATCGCATGGTCCGGCGGGAAGAGAGATAGTTCTCCTGGCGCAGAACCTCTGCGCGAAAGACCACCGACGGATGACAGAAGGGGGAAAATCGAAGATAATCCGACGCCTCCGGCCGTTCGGGATAGCGCCGGGAGCCCCAGATCCGCCCATCAAAGAACAGCAGCGGATTTGCGCCGCACCAGGCATATTCCGGGTGCTGCTCCAGAAACCGCACCTGCTTTTCCAGCCGCTCCGGCGGGCAGGCGTCATCTGCGTCCATGCGGGCGATATATCTGCCGCGGGATGCCTCCACGCACCGGGCGAGACCGTAGGCCAGTCCGTGGTTTTCCTCGCAGCGGATCAGACGGATGCGCCCGTCTCGCTGGGCCTGGGCCCGGAGCAGCGCAGCGCCCTCAGGGCGCGAACCGTCGTCATAAATCAAAAATTCAAAATCGGTCAGGGTCTGACCCAGAATGGAGTCCACCGCCAGAGTCAGGGCGGCGTTGTCCGTCTGGTTATAGACGCCCATGATGATCGAGACCGTTACGGGTTCTATTTTACCCATCTCCCATCGCTTCATAGACCGTGCGCATGATCGCGGCGGTGCGCTCCACGGAGAAGTCCATGGCCGTCTCCCGGCCGCGCCGGCCCATGGCCCTGCGCAGTTCGGGGTCTGCCTTCAGCCGCCGGATGGCCGCGGCGAATGCCTCCGCCGACTCCGGCGCGCAGACGATGCCGTTGTCGCCGTCGCGCATATATTCCCGGGTGCCCCGGTTGTCCGCGGCGATGACCGGCACGCCGGCGGACAATGCCTCCAGCGCCGCCATGCCCAGACCTTCCCGCAGACTGGAGAAGGTGAAGCAGTCCGCGCTGTTCAAAACCGCCTCCATGTCGTCCCGGACGCCCGCCAGCCGGGCCTGATGCTCCAGACCGAGGCTGCGGATCAATCCGCGCAGCTGCTGCTCCAGCGGGCCGCAGCCGCAGATGGTATATCGGATCTCCGGATCGCCGCATTGGGCGATGGCCCGGAGGACCGTCTCGATGTTTTTGTTGCGGTTCAGCTCCGAGGCGCTGACGATGTGGAACGCGTCCGCCGGGACATCCAGCGCCCTGCGCATTTCTTCCCCGCGCTCCGGGTCAGGGCGGAACCGCTCCGTGGAGACCCCGATGCCGGGGATTTGGAACCGAAGTCCGCCGGGCCGCAGATGAAAGTGCGCAGCGTTTTCGGCGTCCTCCCGATTGATGGTGATGATGCAGTCGGTCATGCGGGCCAGGACCCGCTCCGCCGTACCGTAGAGGGCCCAGGCCTTCCAGCCGGAGCCGCGATAGAAGTGGAAGCCGTGGGCGGTGTAGATCACCTTGGGCCGCCGCCGGCTGAACCGGGCGGCCAGGCGCGCCACCATGCCGCTGACGGGATTGTGGCAGTGCACCAGGCTGATTTCCTCTTCGTCGATGATGCGGCGCAGAATCCGAAACGCCCGGAAATTCTTCACCAGGTGGGCCGGATGCTTCGCAGCCGGGATGTTGAACAGGCGGATGCCCGCAGCCACCAGCGCGTCCGCATCAAAGGGGTAGACGGGGTTATCCAGATTCGCGGCGTAGAGCACCTCATAGCCCAGAGACTGCAGCAGCAGGGCATTGCCCATCTCGAACTGCGGCAGAAACCCGCCGGCCGACGCCACGATCAGTGCTTTTTTCTTCCCGGAAGAAATTTCAGAACGGTCCATGACGCCTCCAGGATTCTTCCCATTTCGCACAAAAAACACGGAAAATTTTACCGTTTTTTCTGTCAAAATGCACCAACGCATACTTTCGGGATTTTATTTTACATGGTATTCTATCATAATTCTTTGAAAAAAGCTAGCCCAAACCATAATATATTTCCATTTGCCAACATTTGGCCGAATAAACATCGCCTCGACCGTTTTTCAGGTCGAGGCGATTCCGTTTGAAATTGGATGCGGTGCGCTGAAACTCAGTTCGCATCCGTCAGCTTGGACGAGAGCGTGAAGCCGTAGGTCCCGTCCTCAGCCAGGACATAGACCCAGCTGCCGCCGCTGCTGACTTCGATCACGCCCAGGGTCTCGCCCACCGGCAGACTGCGGATCTTGTTATCGTCGGTGCTGCTGTCCATGGAGGTCCGCAGCCACGTGGAGGTGGCGACGGTCTTGTAGGACTCCACAGCCAGCACCGCATCGAGATCGGTCCAGATGAACTGCTCGATGTCTCCCGTGGTGTAGATGTAGTACACGGTGTCATCGTAGATGACGCGATAGAACTTCGTATCTCCAAACCGGCCCTGGTACTCCAGCTCCGTGCCGATGGGCACGGTGATGTGCTCCGCGTCGGTGGTGGCGTCCCGCTGGGTGTAGAGATTCTGCGCGGCCTTGACCACATAGCGGGTCTCATGGAACCAGGGAGACGCCGTAAGGAGCGCGGTATCCATCTCCGCGGGCTCCACGACGATGTAATACATCGTGTCATGCAGCGTCACACGGTGGAAATTCGACGTGCCGCAGCGGCCCCGATAGGTCAGTTCCTCGCCGTAATCCAAGGTGATATATTCGCCCTGGGTGTCCGGGTTCGGATACAGCTTCATCTGGTTTTTGCCCACATAGCGCTTCTCCTCCACGGAGATCGGCGCGTCCGTGGTAAGGAGCTGGTCGATGTCCTCCGTGGTGTAGACATAGTAGACCGAACCGTTATAAACGACCCGGTAGAAGCTGGTAGTGCCGAAGCGGCCCTGATACTCCAGCTCCGTTTCCACGGGCACGGTGATGTGCTCCGCGCCGGTGGTGGCGTCCCGCTGGGTGTAGAGATTCAGGGAGCTCTTGAGCACGTAGCGGGTCTCGCTGAACCAGGGAGACTCCGGGAGCAGCACGGTGTCCAGCTCCGAAGGCTCCGCCACGATGTAGTAGGTCCTGCCGTCCAGCGTCACGCGGTGGAAGTTCGATGTGCCGCAGCGGCCCTGATAGGTCAGTTCTTCACCGTAATCCAGGGTGATGTACTCGCCCTGGGTGTCCGGCTTCGGATACAGCTTCATCTGGTTTTTGCCCACGTAGCGCTTCTCCTCCACGGAGGTCGGCGCATCCGGGGTGAGGAACTGGTCGATGTCCGCCGTGGTATAGACATAGTAGACAGACCCGTTATAGATAACCCGATAGTAGCTCGTGGTGCCATACCGGCCCTGGTACTCCAGCGCCGTTTCCACGGGCACGGTGATGTGCTCCGCGCCGCTGGTGGCGTCGCGCTTGGTGTAGAGATTCTGCGAGCCCTTGAGCACGTAGCGTGTCTCGCTGAACCAGGGGGACTCCATCAGGAGCACAGTGTCGATCTCCGAGGGCTCCGCTACGAAGTAATACTCCTTGTCGCCCAGCATGGCACGCCAGAAATTCGACGTGCCGTAACGGCCCCGATAGGTCAGTTCCTCGCCGTAATCCAGGGTGATATATTCGCCCTGGGTATCCCGGTCCGTGTACAGCTTCATCTGGTTTTTGCCCACGTAGCGGGTCTCCTCCACGGTGACGGGCGGCTCCCGGGTCAGGCTCGTATAGTAGATGAAGCCCTCCTGAGTCTCACCGGCCGCATTCGTGTATTCCGCGTAGGCCCAGACCTCCTTGCCGTTGATGAACCGGACGTTCACCGGCTGCTGAGCCTCGATGCGCAGAATGGGCTCCGCGTTCACGTCCCGCGCCGGCAGGAGCTTGGTGGTGTTGATGGTGTACATGGTGGTGTTGGCCGGCGTCACTTCCTCCGGCAGGAACCGGATGGCGCCCACGAAGGACTCCTCCCGTTCCGTCAGGGTCGTGACGTTCACGGCGAAGGTCTGGGCCGCGTGGACCATCTCGTTTTTGCCCAGATAGATGCCAACATGGTCCACCGTGCGGCCTTCCTCGTTCTTCTCGTTGAAGAACAGCAGGTCGCCGGGCTGCAGCAGGCTGATGTCCATGGCGCCGCCGGTGGGGATGACAGTGGTGGCGGAGAACTCGCCGGGCAGATTCTTGTTGAGGATGCAGCCCGTCTTATAGACGTCGTCCACATCGATGGAGATGAGGTAGGCCGGGGCATACCGCTGCATGACCGTGTTCAGCACATAGCCCGTAAAGCCGGAGCAGTCGAACCAGTAGACGCCGTTTTCGTCCGGCACGCCGGTGGAGGCGCCTTCGGCGGTCTTGCGGTAGCCCGTGGGCAGGTCCGCATAGGACAGCGCCAGATTGATGACCTCCCGCTGGAGCGAAGTGGTGGTCTGATAGACCCGCTCGCTCTTTTCCAGGTGCAGGGTCTGGCGACCCTCGGCCTGCCAGTAATACCGGGTCTCACCCTGGTATTCCACGGTGACCCACTGTCCTTTTTCCGTGGTGGGATAGCCGTTGGGCAGACTGACCTCCGCCATATAGGGCGCGAACACCAGCGGGGATTCCTCGCTGCGCTCCGTATGCAGCCCGATCATGGGCACGTTGATGTAGGCCGTCACGTCCAGAGACTTGCGCGCAACGGTCACAGACTCCGACCGGGCGCTGCGGAGAACGCCGTCGGCGTCCAGGGTGCGGATGGAATAGGTATATTCCGTGCCGGCGTTCACCTTGGTGTCCAGCACCGAGGTCTCCGTGGTGTTGACCAGCGTCTTCCACTCCGTGTCCGTCGGCGTCATGCGGTAGACCCGGTATTTGGCAGCGCCGGGCACCGGCGTCCAGGTCAGGGAGATGCCCTCGTTCTGATCGACCGTCTCCGTGATCACCGGCTGGGAATGGAAGGTGATGCTGTTGTAGGAGGCGTAGGCGTTCACCGGCTCACCCTCGGCATTCAGGGTGCGCATGGAATAGACATACTTCACGCCGCTTTCCACGGCGGTGTCGAGCCAGCGGGGCTCCCGGGTGGTGCCGATGGCGGTCCAGGCCGTCTCGGTGGGGAGTCTGCGATCGACCTCATAGCCTCCGGCGCCGGCGACGGCAGTCCATTCCACCTGAACGCCGCCCGCCGCATTGGCGAGCTTCGGCGCCGTGGGCCGGTCATAGTAGACGGCGCTGATGCCGTCGGCATAGGTATTGCGAACGGTGCCGCCGGCGTCCACCGTGCGGGCGGAGTAGGTGTAGGTCTTGCCGCTCTCCACCGCGGTGTCGGTCCAGCTGGTGCCCGTGGTGTTGGTCATCTTGACCCAGCTGGTCTCGCCGGGGCCTTTGCGATAGATGTGATAGCTGCCCGCGCCGGAAACGGCTTTCCATTTGACGGTCAGACCCGTGGAAACCAGGCTGACGCTCTTCATGGTGGGGCGGAGATAGAAGGTGATGGATTTATACGCAGAATAGGTATTGCGGAGGGTACCGCCGGCGTCCACCGTGCGCACGGAGTAGGAATACTTCGTGGCGTTGGCCGCCTTGGTGTCCGTCCAGGAGGTGCTTTTGGTGTTGGCCATCTTGACCCAGTCCGTGTCGCCGGGGCCTTTGCGGTAGACGTTATAGCTGCCCGCGCCCTGCACCGCGCCCCACTTCACCGTGACGCCGGCGGCGGTGTTGCTCAGGCCGGAGAGCTTCGGCACCGCGTAATAGGTCAGCGTCTTATAAAGAGAATTGGTATTGCGCAGGGTGCCGCCGGCGTCCAGCGTGCGCACACGATAGGAATACTTCGTGCCGCTGACCGCCTTGGTGTCCACCCAGGAGGTGCTTTTGGTGTTGGCCATCTTGACCCAGGCCGTGTCGCCGGGGCCTTTCCGGTAGACGTTATAGCTGCCCGCACCCTGCACCGCGCCCCACTTCACCGTGACGCCGGTGGCGGTGTTGCTCAGACTGGACAGCACCGGCCGGTCATAGAAGGTCAGGCTCTTATAGGGCGAATAGGTGTTGCGCAGAGTACCGCCGGCGTCCACCGTGCGGGCGCAGTAGGAATACTTCGTGCCGCTGACGGTCTTGGTGTCGGTCCAGGAGGTGCTTTTGGTGTTGGTCATCTTGACCCAGTCGGCATCCCCGGTGCCCTTGCGGTAGACGTTGTAGCTGCCGGCGCCCGGAACCGCGTCCCACGACACCGTGATGCCTGTGGCCACCAGGTTCAAAGTCACCTGCGCAGGCCGCGCAAAGTAGGTCAGGGTCTTGGAGGAAGCATAGTCGCTGACGGCGGTGTTGCCGCTGTCCAGACAGCGCAGGGAGTAGCTGTATTTCACGCTGCTCTCCACGGTCTTGTCCACATAGCTGACGCCGGTGGTCTTCCCCATCAGCACCCAGGCGGTGTCCTTGGGGCCCTTGCGATAAACGCCGTACTTTTCCGCGCCGTCCACGGCGGACCACTTCACCGTCACGCCGGCGGCGGTGCAGGACACGCTGCTCAGCACAGGCTTGGCCAGCTTGGCAGCCATTGCCGTCATGGCGATGGAACCAGTCAGGACCAGGCAGCAGAGCGCCAGTGCCAGCATTCGGATTTTCTTCATCATGGAGCATCCTCCTGTGTTGTTAGGTTGAGATGGATGATTCGGCCTGCCATTCCCGGAGCTCCCAGGTGACGTCGTCCCTGACGATGCGCACGAAGCGGAGGCCCCGGCGCTCCCAGATCTCGTTCAGCTTCGGGTTGGAATGGACGGCCTCGACGCGCAGGAACCGCTTTCCCGCGTCCCGGGTCATCTGTTTGGCTGCCTCCGCCACCCGGCCGCCGACGCCGCGGTAGCCCACCCGGGCTACCACCCGCCGCAGATACAGGGCGCCGGCAGAATCGTCCGCCCAGACGTCACTGTCCTCTGTGAGCTGGAACCCGCCGATGATCCGGCCCTCCAGCTTCACGGTGTAGTATTCTCCCCGCCGGATGGTCTCCAGGAATTCTTCCCGGGGATGGTGAAGGGTATAGTTGGACCACTGCTTCATCCGCTGGATGCGGAACCACCGGGTCCGCGCGGCATAGAGCTCGTAGATCTCCTCCAGCTCTTCCGGGACCGCCGGCGCGATGTCCAGCATATCCTCGGGGTGCTTGGCACAGTCATAGACCACATAGCCCGCCGCCCATTCCTGCAGCCGCTCCGGCTTCTGATAGACGGTTTTCAGCGGCGTTTCGCTGCTCCGAACCACGCAGGGCGCGCCGGCAGTCACGATGCTGTTGGCGGGAACATCCTGCCGGACGCAGCAGCCCGGCCCGATGCGGACATGGTCGCCGATGAACACGCCGCCCACCACGCTGCTGCCCGTGTCCATGAACACGTCGCTGCCCAGCACCGGATAACCGGCGCTGTCGGAGTCCGGGAAGGTGTCGGATCCGATGTAGACATTGGGCATCAGGGAGCAGTTCGGTCCCACGGCGGCAAACCGGGAGATGATGATCCCGAACATGCCCTGGGGCGCATGGAAGGGCTGGACCGCCCGGCGCAGCGGGATGCTGAAGCCGAACGTCTGCTGCAGCCAGCGGAGCTTGGCGCGCAGCTTCTCCTTCTCCAGAGGGTCAGTCTCCTCCAGAGCCTGGGCGCGCAGCTGCCAAAAAGCCTTCTGCACGGCCTGGGCAGTGTTGTCCTCCCGCCAGGCCTGGAGTTCCTCCAGGCTTTCGCAGCGGTCGATCTGCTCGAAGATCGCTTGATAATTGCTTTTCATGGATGATTACTTTTTCGCAGTCCCTTTCACGGAACGTCCCTTGGCGGCGGTCTTTGCTGCAGACTTTTTCGCGGTGGACTTCGTTGCAGTCTTCTTCGCCGTCTCTTTCTTGACCGCCTTTTTCGGGTCGGGCATCCGCGTGGCATCCCGCCAAAGGGTTGTATTTTCCGTCTCTGCAGGCGCTTCTTCCACGGCTGCGGCAAGGCTTGCCTGCTGCTCTGCGGCCAGTCGCTCCGCCTCGGCAGCCTCGGCCTCCGCCTGCTGCAGCTGCTCTTTCCACAGATAGCGGCTCATATAGGGCTTGATGCCGGTCTTCAGCACCGCGCAGGGCGCGCTGATGAGCACCGGGATGGGGCTGGCCGTGACGGAGATCAGCACGGGTCTGCGCTCGGTGATCACGAAGTCCCAGCCCAGATAGCCGGAGATGCGGCCGCGCTTGATGGCAGTGGTCACCACCTCCAGCGCGTCCTCGAACATGGGCACCGGATAATCCTCAAAAACGATGCCGGTGGCCGGGTGGGCGGTGAGCTCCGCGCAGTTTTTGTCTGCCGCGCTGGTCAGGAGCTTGCCCGTGCCGAGATCCACCACGGCGGAGTATTCGCCGTTGTAGAACTGGTGGGGCTGGCCGTCCTCCATGCCCATGCGCAGAACGGCATAGGCCACATCCATGTGACGTCCGTCTTCGGTCACAGGCGCCTCCTGGTTGGAGACGGTGACGATGCGGAGCTTTGCCATGGCATGGGGCGTGAGGGCCTCCAGCTGGGGATGCTGGCGCAGGCACTCTTCCACGATGCCGGGCTCCATGGCCGCGATCACATCGTAGACCGCCGTGGCGTTGTAAGCATTGATGTTGAAAAGGGTGACGTTCTGCTGCTCGCTCTCACCCAGCGGCCGGTAGGCAACCTGGGTGCAGCCCTCGAAGGTCTCCGCAAACTGCTCCCGGGTGACCCGGTCGCTGCGGCACCAGGCGCGGCGGATATAGGGCCGGAAGGTCCGGAAGAAGGATTCCGGGTCCGAGAGCTTCTTCAGGAAGGTCTCGTCGGTGTTGTAGAGTTCCTCCAGATGGCCGGAGTCCACGTTGAGGAACAGCTCTTTGCAGCGTCTGGCCGGGAGGACCGACATGCGATAGCGGTAGAACTCCGCCTCGGAGCACTGGTACCTCTGGATGCAGGAGAAATACTTCTTCTGGTTCTCGCCCCGGAGCCGCCAGAGGTTGACCTGGTCGTAGATCTCGAAGCTGGCGCCCAGGGTCTTGCGGGCCGCGCGCATCTTTTCGGAGGCGATGTTCCAGCTCCAGCCGGACTTGGCCATGACGGAGACGATCTTCTCTTCCTCGTCGGCGCGGGTCTTTTCCTGCTCGGCCAGGTAAGCCTCCAGCTCCTCGAAGGGCACGGCGTAAAGCTGATCGGCGTAATAGCGCACATAGGAGATGCCGAATTTCTCGCGGACAGCGTCCATGTTCTCCAGGGTGCGCTGCTCCGACCAGTAGGTGGCCTTCATGACGCCGTTGACGGCGCGGGTGTTGGCCGTTTCCAGCCGCTCCTCCAGCGGGATGTTCGCCGCGGTCTTGATCTCGCTGCTGCGGCGGCGGAGGGCGGTGGCCACCGGGAAGAACCGGCGGAAATAGCGATAGGGCTCCGGGTCGTCCTCATTCTGGATGAAGTGCAGACTGGCGCTGCGCTGGAGTTTGTCGCACTCCGAGCGGGTGATGCGCCCGCCGGCATACTCGTCGATGAGCACCTTTTCGCTGACGAAGATGCGGCCGGGGCTGGTCACCCGGACGCTGCGGTCCAGCGGCTTGCCGTAGATCATGTGGTCCGCGAACATGGCGGACAGGTTCACGCCGCATTTGCCGAAGGCATAGCCCGAGGCGCCCAGACGGAGGTTGATCTCCACGAAGTAGATCTTGCCGTCCTCGGTCTCGATCAGGTCGATGTCGTAAAGGCCCTCGTAATTCAGCGTGCCCACGAAGTCGATGAGCTGATCGGCCAGAGGCTGCAGCTCCTCCAGGTCCAGGACTCTGCCCGTGAGGGCAACGCCCCGGTGCTCCGCGGAGCCGCCCTTCACCGCGATGAACGCGGCGGGGCCGATGGCGCCCTCGCGGCTGCTGACGCCCAGGATGGAGAGCTCGTTTTTGATCTCCACATAGTCCTCCACCAGCATCTCGATCTCGCGGCGCTCGGAGAACACGGTCAGCCAGCCGGCCAGCTCCTCCTTCGTATCGCAGCGATGCATCCGGGACTTGGCCGCCAGACGGCTGACATTGGGCTTGATGAAGCAGGGATAGGTGACGGTGTCGGGGATGACGAATCTGCCCCGCTCGGCGCGGATGACACAGCTTTTCAGCACCGGCAGACCCGCCGCCCGGGCCAGCTCCTTCTGCACGCCCTTCTCCATCAGGCGGTTGATCTCGCCCTGGGTATCGGCCACGTTGGGCAGGATGAAGTACTTTTTGAGCCTGTCGTAGAACTTATCCACCACGGCGGCCACCAGGTCGTCCGCCGGGATCAGCAGCATCTTCCGATTGGGGTCCGCCAGCTTGATCAGTTCGTCCACCAGGGTCTTTTCCTCCCGCATGGTGAGGATCACATAATAGGCCTTGACGTACTTGCTGTAGCGTTCGGCCTCGATGCCGCGCAGACGGTCATCCCTGCCGGGGAGGGTCTGGTAGACATGGGCCACTTCCACGTCGTAGCCCGCCTCGCCCACGGCGCGGGCGATGCACAGGTTGGAACAGTAGTTCCGGCCCGCCACCATGACGCGGGTGCGGTCGCTGTACTTCCTGCGCTGGTTTTTCTTTTGCAGCTGGGGATAGCGCTGCAGGTGCATCCGCAGCTGTTCATATTCCTTTTTGGTCCAGGCCTCCGCCTTCTGATAGGCGGGCATGGCGGTCACCCGCTCGGTGATGGCCTGTTTTTTCTCCTGGATGGCCCGGTTGCGGTTCAGCCGGTTGAACTCCTGGAGCTTGAACTGATAGGGGCCCGGATCCTCCTTGCTGTAGAGCAGACCGAAATCCGCGTCGCGCATGCGCTGGTCCAGGGTCTCCCGGGTCATGAAGCCGTGGAGGAAATCCTCCCAGGCGACTTTTTCATAAATAAAGTTCTGGCCGATGCGGTCCACCACGGCGTCGCCGGGCAGATGCCGTCCGTCGGTGAGCTCGTCCACCACCAGGGCGGGCAGGTTGGCACCGGCCTTGAAATAGGCATAATTCGGACCGCCGCTGCGGAGGTTGACCTCGTTGAAGTAGATCCTGCCGTCCCGGGTCACGTTGAACTCCATGTCGAACATGCCCGTATAGTGGAAGGCCTGCATCATGCGGATGGTCTTCTCGCAGTAACCGCCCAGAGACTCGAAGGGATAGATCATGCCGGAGAGCGTCACGCCCTTTTCATACTGGGCCACGCAGGTCTTTTTGATGATGGCGGGAATGATGATCTCCTGGTCGAGGCAGACGCCGCTGAGGTCGATCTCCTGCTGGATGTTCAGGAATTCCTGCACCAGGATCGAGCGGTTGGGTCTGCGGCTGCGCAGCTTCAGCAGATGGCGCTCCAGATCCGACCGGGTGAGGCATTTTTTCATCTCGGCCTTGTAGCCCGTAATGCTCTCGATGGGCTTGACAAAGCAGGGATAGACCATGTCCGCCGGGATTTCCAGCTCCGGCTCCGCCAGAGAGATGGTCCACTCCTTCGGCGTCAGGATGCCGGCCTCCAGCGCCAGTCTGGACTGGAAGTCCTTGTCCATGGCCGCCGTCATGGAGCCGTCCGAACCGCCGGCGATGCCGGGCATGAGAAACACCTCGGAGAGGGCGGTGCGGTTTTCGTCCATGATGGACGCGGTATAGTCGTCCGTGGGGAACAGCACCGGCTTGCGCTTGCAGCGGCCCCGGTACTTGAGCAGCTCCTCCACCAGATTCACGTCGGTCTCTCCCTCGGCGTGGAACTTCGGGGAAATGGCCTCGTGGAACTCGCGGACGTATTTGCTCTTCTGGATAAACTCGGTCAGGCCGGGCATTCTGGCGCTGGCCACCACGTCGACCTGGAAGCCGGCAGCACCCAGTGCACGGACAACGCCGACGCCGGTGGCATAGCTTCTCGTGACCACAACCACCAATTGATTGCTTCTGCTCATGTTGATCCTCCCTTATCCCCCACGATATCAATTGCTCTCACGGAGCATCCGGCTCAGCGCGGCCCGATCGACCTTGCCGCTGCGGTTCAGCGGCAGCGCGTCCATGTGGACATAGGCGCCGGGCTGCTGATAGGGCTGCAGCGCCTCCTTGGCTCTGGCATAGAGCGCGTCGGTCTGGCCCTCATCGCCCTGCCAGAAGAGCGTGATCTTGCCGTGCTCCGTATCATAGCAGCAGACTGCCAGCTCCACGCAGGGGAGCTCGGAGAAGGGCTCTTCGATCTCATCGGGGCTGATGCGGTAGCCCGCGTGCTTGAAATAGGCGTCCTTTCTCGCGGTGAACACCAGGGTTCCGTCTGTCTCCAGACGGGCCATATCGCCGGTGCGATAATAGCGGTTTCCGGCGGCGTCCGCGGGGAAGTGCTCAGGCGCCATCTCCTCGCCCAGTTGCGCGGTGCAGAGCATCCGACTGGCCGCGCAGAGCTCGCCCACGGTGCCGGCGGCGGTGATGCGCTTGCCGCTTTCGTCCTCCAGGAACACCTCATAGCCCGGGAACACGTCCCGCAGCGGGACCACCTCGGTCTCCACCGGCGCATCGATCACCTGATAGAGGCAGTTGCCGGTCATCTCGGTGGTGCCGTAAAGATTCACATACAGGGCGTCCGGCTTGTGCTGCATCCAGGCGTTGAGGTACTTGGCCGGCAGCGCCTCACCCACGAAGAGCACCTTCTTCAGGCTGGGCAGGTCGAATTCCTCCAGAATGTGCAGCTGCACGAAGCTGCGCAGCAGCGAAGGCGTCCAGACCACGGCGGTGACGCCGGCCGCCTGGACGAAGGCCGCGTCGTCCGAGGGCATGACGTTGCCCATGGGCATGATGTGCAGCGTGGCGCCGCAGTAAAGGGTGGTGTAAAGGTCCTTGGTGAAGGCGTCGAACATCAGCGCCAGCTTGCTGCCCAGCACATCCCGGTGGGTGAAGCCGAACTTCTGGGCGAAGCCGCGTATGAACTCCGCCATGGCGCCCCGGCTCTTGACCACGCATTTCCGGCGGCCCATGGTGCCGGAGGTGAAGACGCCGAAGAGCGGGTCGTCGTAGCCCAGCTCCGCCTGCACCGCCGAGAGCGTGTCGGCGTCGGGCTCGATCTCGATCATATCGTCATAGATGTTCACGTCCGCGTCCAGATCGAAGATCTCGTCGTGGCGGGCGTTGTAGTGCCAGAGCACCGCCTCTGGCCGGGCCAGCTCCAGCAGCTTCTCCAACTGCTCGAAGGGCAGCTCCTCATCCACGGGGATGTAGTAGTTGCCGCTCCAGAGCACGCCCAGTACCATGACGATGCTGCGCACGTTCCGGCGGGAGACGACCATGAAGGGCTGCTTCGTGCAGCCGAATTTCTCTGCCAGATAGGTGCCCACGGCCTGAGACTGATTCAGGAGCTCGGCATAGGTCAGGCGGTTGCCGTTCTGGTCGGAGACGGCCAACTTCTCCGGGGCCTGGGCAGCGGCGTTGGTGACGAAGTCCAGAACGGAGGCGTCCTCCGCCGGCAGGCGGAAATCGTCCGCGCCGGTATCCTGCTGCTGAGCAACGTCGGCGAAGGAGGTTTCCACCTTCACGCTGGAGACGGAGACGTTCTGCTCCGCCGACTCCAGCTGGCCGATCTCGGCCAGCACACTGGGGTCCAGGGTGATCTCCTTGACCTTCTTGCCCGCGCTTTTCTCCTCCAGATACATGTTCACCAGCTCGGCGATGGACTCCAGGCGGTTGAAGTGGTCGGCGTCGATGTGCCGCGGGGAGATGCGGATGCCGTAGGCCGACTCCAGCTCCACCACCAGGGCCACGATCTCGATGGAGTTGTAGATGCCGCTGGTGATCAGGTCCATGCCTGCCTTGGCGGCGGGATTCACGGATTTTGCGATTTTGAGAATATCGTTTACGCTTGCCATGTGGAATGTTTCCTCCTATATCGTCAGCACTCAGTAATCTTCTTCGTTCCGGTAGATGGTGACCTCCCGGGTCTGATAATCCCGGTCCAGGGTGCGGTTGACGGTGATCACCGAGCGGAAGTAGTTGCAGTAGTCGTTGTACCACTCGTCAAAGGTGCGCATGCGCACGCGCTCCTCCGTGACCTTCTCCATGTAGAGCCGGTCGGGCGTGGCAAACTCCAGCCCCAGGGCCTTGGCCACGCAGGGCAGAATCGGTTCCTCCGAGGCCACCTGGAAGTAAGCGCCGTTTTCCCTGCAGCGCACTTCGGCGGCGTCGATCTCGGAAAGCCATTCCTCGTGGCCCAGATAACGGCTGAACCGGCGGGCATACTCGAAGAACACGATGTCGTTGGTGTGGATGCAGTCCTTGAACAGCAGCGCCTTCTGATAGTTGTCGCGGATGAAGTCGAAGATCGGGATGTCCGATTTGGCGTCCATGATCTCCAGAATGCGCAGCGCGTCCTCCAGATTCTTCTGGATCTCCTCCTCCGAGAACAGATCCGGCCGCTTGAGCTCGGCGAGGATCTCCTGGTTGGTCCTGCCCCGCAGGACCATCAGGTTCACGTTGCGGATCTGATACAGGAAGGGATAATAAACCGTGCCGAAGAGCATGATGCTGAAGTTCCGGCGCAGGAAATTGGAGATCTTATAGGGCGCGTAGCCCCGGAAGGAGATCTGAGGCACGAAGACGGTCTTCGTCTCCGGGGAGATCATCTGCAGCACGTCCACGTCCAGCACGCCCCGGTTCACCAGCAGCGGCGCGTGGACCAGAATGTCGCAGAGCTTGGCCGAGGCCACGAAGTCATCGAAGCCCGGCGCCTCCAGCATGGTCTCCCGGCCGATGTGGTAGAAGAGCATGCAGGCCTGCTGCGCCGCCGAGGTCAGGTCCAGCACCTGCTTCATGCCGCCCAGCTCGCAGTAGCCGCAGAACAGCACGATGGGCTTTTTGGTCTCGATGGCGTCGAAAATGCGGTAGTAGGTGAAGTCCCGGCACACCGTGAATCCCCGGCGGAGCAGATCGTCCCGGGCCAGGGCATAGGGCGGGATCTTGTCGATGTTGTGGACGAAGGGCTTGCAGATGATGATATAGTTCGCGCTGCTGAGCATGGCCTTGGAGAAGGGAATGACGGGATACTTCTCCGCCAGACGGGGGTCCACCGGGTCGTCGTCATCCACCACCACGCAGCAGATGTTCAGTTCCTTTTCATACCTGCAGGCGAAGTCATAGGCGATCTTGCCGCCGCCGAAGAGCACCACGGGACTGGTGCGGGCCCGGAGGCGGATGTAATCCTTGGTGTCATGATTTTGCGGCAGAGGCGCGAGCAGCTCACTGCCCTTGGGCCAGCTTCCGGCGCGCAGTCGGAGTCCCGAGAAGGGCATCACCGTCTGGTAGCTGAAATAGGCTGCGCTCTTGCGCACCTCCGCATCCCGGGCGAAGAGCCAGAGGGCGGATTCGTGGGGCGAGGCGGCGATCTTGTCCCGCAGAGCGAACTGCCGCAGCTGCACGGCGGTCATCAGCTCGGTCACATGCTCCAGCTGCTGCTGGTCCGCCAGGTGATAGTCGTGCTCCGGGTTCAGGATGAACACCGGCATGCCTCGCTCCGCCAGGGGCAGAAGCTCGCCCTCGAAGGAAGCGCGGTCCACGTCCTTTGCCGCCACGGCCGAATGGGCGCCGTGGACCAGACCGCCGGAGATGAGCTTCACCGGGCAGTCCGGATTGACGTAGTGCCGATAGGTGTCCAGCATGAAGCTGGTGATGCCCCGGCAGTAAAGGCGCTTATAGCCGTTTTTCTCGCAGAAGCGCACGATGAAGTCCAGCCGGGTGTAGCAGTACCAGTTGAACACAAAGTCGTTGTGCACCACCTCTTCCCGCTCGGCGCGGCTGCAGATGGCCTTGCGCACGGGGTTGCCCGCCGACCAGATCTCCCGGAAGGCCGGGGCGTCGGGATGGGCAAAGAGCTCCGCGGGCACATAGCCCTCCACAAATTCCATGCCGCCGCAGCGCTCCCGGAGGGAGGGCTCCACATCATAGCGGGGATGGCACTTGAACAGCACCGGCTGCTCCGCCGGAACGGCAAAGTCCAGCAGGGTCTGATACATACGGGCATATTCATAGGCGGTCTTGCGCTCCGGGCTCTCGAACCAGTAGGCGTCCGCCACCATCAGCAGCAGATTCTCCCGCCGGTACTGCGCCGGGTCAAACTCGAAAAACGCGCACAGAGCGGCAAACTGCTCGCTGGTCAGACTCTGCATCCGCACCGCGGGGTCGAAGCCCCGGATGGGCTTGCCGTGGTGGACGCCCACGGCACCCTCCTGCATGACGCAGAGCTCCGTGACGTAGCTGCTCTCGGCGTTCAGGGTCCGATAGCGCCGCTGGAGGTTGGCAAAGTGGTACTTTCCCGGAGAGTCCAGGAAGTGGTACACATCCAGATTCAGCTGCTGGCCGTCCCGGGCGAAGACCGTCACCGGCGGCAGCTTCCCTTTCGTGGCGAGATACACGCCGAAGGAGTTCCACTCGTCAAAGGACATGAAGATCTGATCGTAATCCTCGATGCGCATGCCGAAGCCGTTCAGGATCCGGTTGTAGCCCTGGACGATGGAGCGCTGGGTGGAGCTCTCGGAGCTGTGGTTGAGGAAGTCCTCGTCGTTCACCAGCGCCACCCGCCCCAGGGGGCTTTGCTCCCGGGCCTTCCGGGCGGCGAAGTCCACCACAGGCGCCGAATTCTTCACGGTCTGGATGATGAAATCCGCCTGCACATCCGCCTCCGTCAGCCCGGAGCGGTACAGCAGGCCGCTGATCAGATAATCATAATGTCCGATAAAATACAAAACCTTGCTCATATTTCATAACTCCCTGCCGGACAGAACCTGCGTGCTCCATCCGGCGTTCTGTGCGTAAAAATGCAGATAGATAATCAGTTTATTTTATCACCATTTCCACACATTATCAAGAAATTTCAACAAAAAGGAAGTATTTTCTTCTTGCATGAATGCCATGATAAACAGCCGAAATCCCGACGCAGCGGTTTTGCTGCGTCGGGATGGTATTTCCTTTTGCCCGCCTCAACGGA